>CAZUSI010000020.1:0-20900 GCA_964623395.1 uncultured bacterium
AATTATACATTTGTTTGACTTATTTTTTCAAAACTCTTTATAATTAAAAACTTTAAAAATTTAAAATTTGGAGAATTAAAATGAGAAATAAAAGAAAGGAGAGGATTGGCGTTGTAATAAGTGATAAGATGGATAAAACAAGAGTTGTTCTTGTTGAAAGGGTTTATATTCATCCAAAGTATAAAAAGGAAGTGAAGGCAAAGAAAAAGTATTATGTTCATGACGAGAATAATGAATGTAAGGTTGGAGATGTTGTTAGAATAATGGAGACAAGACCTTTATCAAAATTAAAAAGGTGGAGAGTTGTTGAAATAATTAAGAAGGCAAAGGAATTATGATTCAACAGCAATCAAGGCTTAAAGTCGCTGATAATACTGGTGCACAGGAAATAATGGTAATAAGGATTCTTGGAGGTAGTAAAAGAAGGTATGGTTATGTTGGTGATGTTGTTGTTGCAAGTGTAAAAAAAGCAATACCAAATGCACCAATTAAAAAAGGCGAAATTGTTAAGGCAGTTATTGTTAGAACAAAAAAGGAATATAAAAGGAAGGATGGAACCTCTGTTAGGTTTGATGACAATGCAGCAGTTATAATAGATCCTGCTGGAGAGCCTAAAGGAACAAGAGTTTTTGGTCCTGTTGCAAAAGAGTTGAGAGACAAAAGATTTATGAAAATTGTATCTTTAGCACCGGAGGTTGTTTAAAATGGCAGCAAAGATTAAAAAAGGTGACCAAGTAATTGTAATTTCTGGTGATGAAAAGGGAAAAATTGGTAAAGTTATAAAGGTTTTTCCAAAAGAAAATAGAGCAATTGTTGAAAAGGTAAATATTGTTAAAAAACATGAGAGATTTAGAGGTCCAACTCAACCTTCTGGAATAATAGAAAAGGAGGCCCCAATTCATATTTCAAATTTAGCACTTATATGCCCAAATTGTGGAGAAAGAACAAGGGTTGGATTTAGATTTGAGGGTGATAAAAAGATAAGATATTGTAAAAAATGTAAACAATCAGTTGAAACTTAATGGCAGCAAGACTTTTAGAATATTATAAAAAAGAGGTTGTTAAAAAATTGATGAAGGAATTAAAGTATAAAAATATTCATCAGGTTCCAAAGATTGAAAAAATAGTTATTAATGTTGGATTTGGAGAAGCAGTTCAAGACCCTAAGCTTTTGGAGTTTGTTCAAAAAGATCTATCTCTAATAACAGGTCAATGGCCAATTATAAGAAGGGCAAGAAAGCATATTGCTGCTTTTAAATTAAGAAAAGGAATGCCAATAGGAGTTAAAGTTACATTAAGAGGTGAAAGATGTTATATTTTTCTTGATAAGCTCATAACATTTGCTCTTCCAAGAACAAGGGATTTTAGAGGATTAAGTAGAAATTCTTTTGATGGAAGAGGAAATTATAATTTTGGGATTGATGAACATGTTGTTTTTCCTGAAATTGACATAGATAAAGTAAAAGTTCATTTTGGAATGGATGTCGCAATTGTTACGACAGCAAAAACAGATTATGAAGCAATGAAGCTTTTAGAGGAACTTGGTTTTCCTTTTAAAAGAAAATAGGAGGTAAAGTTGGCAAGGAAGGCAAAATTTATTAGGGCTTTTACAGTTGAACCAAAATATAAGGTAAGGAAAAGGAATAGATGTAAAAGGTGTGGAAGACCAAGAGGTTATTTGAGAAGGTTTGGTCTTTGCAGGATTTGTTTTAGAGAACTTGCTGTAAGGGGTGAAATTCCTGGTGTTAAAAAAGCGAGTTGGTAACATGATGACAGATACAATTGCTGATATGCTTGTAAGAATTAAAAATGCCATAATGGCAAAACATAAAGAGGTAAGAATTCCCCATTCAAAGATGAAAGAAAGGATTGCAAAAATATTAAAAGAAGAGGGTTTTATTAGTGATTATGAAGTTGTTGGTGAAATTCCAAAAAAGGAAATACTTATAAAATTTAAAGTTTTGCCAGATGGTAAGAATGCTATAACTGATTTAAAAAGAATAAGTAAGCCAGGTAGAAGGATATACGCAAGTAAAGATGAAATTCCTTGGGTTATGAATGGACTTGGAATAGCCATAATTTCAACTTCAAAGGGACTTATGACAGATAGGGAAGCAAGAAAAAATAAAATAGGTGGTGAAGTTATATGTTATGTGTGGTAGGTGAAAGATGTCAAAGATAGGTAAAAAACCAATTCCAATTCCTGATAATGTGAATGTGGAGATCAAGGGTAACTCTATAACTGTTAAAGGTCCAAAAGGAGTATTAACATGGCAATTTCATCCTTTAATGGATGTTAAAATAGTTGATAAAAATATAATTGTTCAAAGAATGAATGAAGAGAAATTTTATAGATCTCTCCATGGGACAACAAGACAGATAATAAACAATATGATTATAGGAGTTACACAAGGTTATAGGAAAGTTCTTTTAGTTGAAGGAATGGGATATAAGGTGGGGATGGAAGGAAAGAAGCTTGTTTTGAATGTTGGGTATTCCCATCCTGTTCATTATATTCCTCCGGAGGGTATTAATATAAAAGTTGAGGGAAATAAAATAATAGTTGAAGGAATAGATAAACAGAAAGTTGGAGAAGTTGCTGCCTGTATTAGAAGGATTAAAGAGCCTGATCCTTATAAAGGAAAAGGAATAAGGTATGAAGATGAAAAAATAAAATTGAAACCTGGAAAGGCTGGTGCTGTTAAAGGTGGATAAAATGGAAAGGAAAGAAAAGGTTAGGAGAAGGAAAAGAAGGCATTTAAGAGTAAGAAAAAAGGTAATTGGAACACCAGAAAGACCAAGATTATGTGTTTATAAATCTTTAAAGCATACATATGCGCAAATTATAATTGATCCTTATGGTGCTCCTTGCAAAGTTTTAACCGGTGCATCAACTCTTTCTCCTGAAATAAGAGATAAGATAAAAAATATTAAAACAAAAGTTCTTAAAGCAAAAGAAGTTGGAAAATTAATAGCAGAAAGGGCTAAAAAATTAGGAATAAAAAAAGTTGTTTTTGATAGAGCTGGTTACAAATATCATGGAAGAGTAAAGGCGTTAGCAGAAGGGGCAAGGGAAGGGGGACTTGAATTTTGATAAGTTTTAAAAAAACCATAGGGAATGAGAAAGCAAAGGAATATTTAAAAAAAATTTTAATTTCAAAAAAAATTCCTTCATCTTTCCTTTTCATAGGTCCAGAAGGTGTCGGTAAAGCAACATGTGCTTTTGAATTTATAAAAATTTATTTTTGTTTAAATGAGGATAAGCCCTGTGATGAATGTATAAATTGTAAGAGAATAAATCATTTGAATTTTCCAGGATTAAAACTTGTTTTACCGTATCAAATTGAAGAACATATTATTGATGAAATAAATTCTGGAAGTATAAACTCTGAAAATTTAAGAGGTGAATCATTTTCAAGAGATTATACAATAAGTATAAATCAAATAAGAGAAATAAAAGAAGAAATAATATATCCACCTTATGAAAGTGATAGAGTTTTTTATCTTTTTCTTGATGCTGACCTTATGGGAAGAGAAGCACAGAATGCATTTTTAAAAACTCTTGAAGAGCCCCCTCCTTATATTACTTTTATCTTAATTTCATCTCATCCAGAACTTCTTGTTCCAACAATAAGGTCAAGGACACAGAAAATAATTTTTACTCCTCTAAATTTTGACGAATTTTCAAAATACAAATTTTCAAGGATATATAATCTTGAATATCTTTACAATATCTCAGGGGGAAGTATTGGTAGGGCAAAAAAATTAATTTCACAAAATATTGAAGAGATAAAACAAAAAATGCTTCAAATTTTAATGAGGAAGAAATCACCTTATCAATTCTTAAAAGGAGAAATAAAAAGAGACGATTTAATTTTAATGTGTAATGTTTTACAATTCATTTTAAAGGATTTTTTAAATATAAAATCTGGAAAAGAAGACAATATTGTTTTCAAAGAAATGATTCCCTTTTATTTAAGATACAAGGATAAAATATCTTATGAAGAGATTGAGAGAAGATATTATGAAAGTTTAGAACTTGAAAATGCGATAATAAATAGGGTAAATACTTCACTTATACTTTTAAGTTTTTCAAAATTTTCTTTTGTTTAAAAAGGAGATAGAAATGGCTGAAATTTATGAATTGAGGGACTTTTATGGAATTGAGGAATATTACACTGAAGAGGAAAAGATGATAAGGAATACTGTAAGGGAATTTGTAAGGGAAAGGATATTGCCCAATATAGGTGATTGGTGGCTTAAAGGTGAATTTCCAAAAAATTTAATTCCTGAAATGGCTGAAATTGGTCTTTTAGGTCTTACATTACCAGAAGAATATGGTGGGATAGGTCTTAAACCAGTTGCCTATGGACTTGTTATGGAGGAACTTGAATATGGTGATTCTGGAATAAGAAGTTTTTGTTCAGTTCACAATTCACTTGCAATTTATTCAATATATACTTTTGGTGATGAAAAACAGAAGAAAAAATATCTTCCTGAAATGGCAAAAGGTAAAATTATTGGATGTTATGGTTTAACAGAGCCAAATGCAGGGAGTGACCCTTCTTCAATTGAAACAAAAGCAATTAAAAAAGGAAACAAATGGATATTGAATGGAACAAAGATGTGGATAACAAATGGTTCAATTGCAGATATTGCGATAGTATGGGCAAAGGATGAAGAAGGGAATTTTCATGGATTTATAGTTGAGAAAGGAATGAAGGGATTTTCATCAAGGGAAATAAAAACGAAAATATCAATGAGATGTTCTGATACATCAGAATTAATACTTGAAGATGTTGAACTTGATGATTCATATAGATTACCAAATACAAGTGGTTTTAAATCACTTTTAATGCCTTTAAATGAAGCAAGATATGGAATAACATGGGGATGCGTAGGAAGTGCATGGGCATGTTTTGAAGAAGCATTAAACCATTCAAAACAGAGAATTCAATTCAAAAAGCCAATTGGTTCTTTTCAACTAATTCAAGAAAAACTTGTAAATATGTTTGAGGAAATCGTTAAAGCAGAAATTTTATGTTTACACTTAGGAAGGTTAAAAGAGAAGGGAAAAGCAAAACATTTTCATGTTTCACTTTTAAAAAGAAATAATACAAAAATGGCTTTAAATGTTTCAAGAGAAGCAAGAATAATACTTGGTGCATATGGAATAACAACAGAATATGCTTCTATGAGACATTCAGTAAATCTTGAAAGTGTGCATACATATGAAGGAACTTATGAAATTCATACATTGATTGTTGGTAGAGAAATAACAGGTTTTGAGGCAATCAGGTAAAAAAATCTTAATTACAGGAATTACTGGTTTTGTAGGTCCTTATCTTTTAAAGGAATTACTTCCTTCAAATGCTTCCTTATGTGGAATTGGTTTTAAAAAAGAAAATTTAAATCATCCTCTTAAAAATCTTTTAAAGGAAGTAGAAATTTATGAAGGTGATTTAAGGGATAAGGATTTTGTTTTTAATATTATAAAAAAAATAAAGCCAGAAATTGTTTTTCATCTTGCTGCAAAATCAAGTGTAAAGGAATCTTTTGAAAAACCCTTTGATTATTTTGAAGTAAATTGTAAAGGAACCCTTAATTTACTTGAAGCAATAAAAAAACTTGATTTTGAAGTAAATTTTTTATTTGCTGGTTCCTCTGATGAATATGGAATTGTTATATATTCAAAAAAACAATATGAAGATTTAAAAAAAGAATATGGAGAAATTCTACCTAAACCAAAAAAAATACCAGAACTCCCTATTGATGAAAATAATCCCCTTAGACCTATTTCCCCTTATGCAATTACAAAAGTTTATGGTGATTTTTTAACAAGAACTTATTCAATTTTTTCAAACATTAATGGAATTGTTTCAAGAAGTTTTAATCATGAAGGGAAAGGTCGTGGTGAAGGATTTGTTACGACTGATATAATGAGACAGATAGTGAATGTTATAAAAGGGGATAATGAAATAAAAGTGGGAAATATATTGGCAATGAGAGATTGGTCACATGTAAATGATGTTGTTAAAGCATATATTTTACTTTCTCAAAAAGCAAATAAGGGAGAAATTTTTAATATTGGCTCTGGAAGAACAAATTCAGTTTTAACTTTTATTCTTCTTTCTCTTGAAGTTGCTGGTTTTAAAGTGGAGGAAATTGAATTTAAAAATAAAAGAATAGAAAAACCAATTGAAAAGGTTAATTTTGAAATAAATAATTTTTCATTTGAAACTTATAAAGTTGACGAACTTATTTTAAAAGAAAAAATCAAATTTGAAGATTTTTATGATGGAGTTATTGTGAAAACAAAGAAAAAAAATATAAAAATTAAAATTGATTTTGAAAAAATTAGAAAAATTGATGTTCCTGTTCTTTTATGTGATAATAAAAAAATAAAAAAAATTGGTTTTAAGGTAAATTATGAGTTAAAAGAAATAGTAAGGGAAATGCTTGATTATTTTATTTCTTTGCAATAAACCCTAAATTTTTTATAGGGTTTTCCACCAAGCCTTTTTATTAAATTGTTTATTGCATAATTGTTTTCAAGTGTTAATGAGCCCTCTGCCTCTTTATATCCCAACTTTCTTCCGATTTCCATCAATCTTGTTGCAAGTATTACACCAATCCCTTCTCTATATTCTTCTAATACACCGAGTATTAAAATTCTTCCTGTTTTAACACGAGGTCTTCTTTTATAAGGGATTTTACCCAATCTATATAAAAGTTTAAAAATATTTTTTAAATTTAATTTCCCATTCATATCTTTTATTACTTCAAATATATTTGGAATTCCTACTGCAATTCCAACTGGCTGGTCATTAAATTCAGCAATTTGAACTGTTTCTTCTATCAAAACAGGTTTTAATTCTTCTGTTATATATTCTATATCATCCTCATCAAGTAAAACTGTCCCCCAGTTATTTTCCCATGCCTTATTATAAATTTTTCTTATTATTTCCATTTCTTCTCTTATTTTCTTCATATTTGCTTTTCTTATTAATAATTTCCCTTTTTCTTTTATAATATTTTCAATCTTTTTTGCTTTTTCAATTCTTTCAATAGGGACATCATCAAGATTAAAATGCCATGCAAAAAAATCAATTTTCTTATTAAAACCTGCTTTCTCCAATAAATCTTTATAATAATGGGGATGAAAGGGAATCATTATCATTTGCATTCTATCAAATCCATCTATTTGAACTCCCCAAAGTCCATCATAAGCAAAACTTGCAGGACCTATAATTTCCTTTTTCCCTTTTTCTTTTAAAAATTCCTCTGCCTTTTCAAAAAGCCTTTGTGCAACATCTAAATCATTTATACATTCAAAATATCCAAAAAATCCCACCTTTTCAAGGTCAATTCCAACAACTGGATGCTTTGCAGTATACACACATATTCTTCCAGCAGGTTTATCATTCTTATAGGCAATATAATATATTAATTCCATTTTTTTGAGAGCAGGACTTTTTCCTTTTGGGTCAAGATTTTCCATTTCCATTATTTTTAAAAGGGGAATAAAACCATATTCTTTATAAATTCCATAAGGCATTTCAACAAATTTTTCTAAATCCCTTTTATTTTCAACCTCTCTTATTTTTATCATAATATTATTATTTTAAATAATTTTTCTTAACATATTCAATTGCCTCTTCTTTTGTATTTATTATTTTTTCTGCTCTTTTTTCTTCAACATCCTGTAAAATTTTTTTAAAAATTGGACCAGGTGTAAGTCCTAAATCAATTAAATCATAACCTGTTAAAAGTGGTTTTGGTCTTTCTTTTTTTTGCTCCTCGTAAAATAAAACCAATTTTTCAAGTAAATCTTTTAAATATTTTGGATTTTTACCAGGAGGAGTTGCTCTAAAATCAGCATAATCAAGTAAAAATAAGGCAAACCATATTTCACCTGTTTTTCTCAAATATCTGAATAATGCCCTTTGGGTTATTTCCTTTTCTTTACCAAGTAAATGTGGATACATATGATTGTAAACAAGGTCATGTAAAATTTTTGATTCTTTTTTTGATAATCTCATCTCATATCCCCATTTACTTGCAATCTTTGCTCCTTCCTTATCATGCCCATAAAATTTTGTTTTTCCATTTTCGAGTTTAACAGTAAATGGTTTTGCTATATCGTGGAAAAATCCAGAAAGGAAAAGCAAAGGTTTTTTTTCATAACTAAACCATTCCTTATAATATTCTTCTTTAAAATTTGAGAAAAATGTCTTTTTAATATTTTTTTCAAGTTTCCCTATGTTTTTTACTACATTTAAAGTATGTTCAAGTATATTCATTGACCTTCCTTCATAAATTTGAAAAGAATTTTCCTGATATTTAATTTCTGGAATGATTTCAAAAAGAATTTCACTTTCTCTTAATATATTTATTCCTGATTCAATGTATTTACCTTTTCCAAACATTTCCCATATTTCATATTTTATTCTTTCCTTTGCTACATTTTTTAATAATTCCTTATTCTTTTTCATCCATTCATAAGTTTTTTCTTCAATTTTAAAGCCATAAAAAAAATGAAACCTTATTACCCTTAAAATTCTTAAAGGATCTTCTATCAAATTTTCTTCAGAAAGGGTTCTTAAAATTCCTTCCTCAATATCCTTTAATCCCCCAACAAAATCTATTAATTCCATCTTTTTTGGATCAAGTGCAATACTATTTATTGTTAAGTCTCTTTTTTTAAGGTCTTCCTCAATATTTTCTCCTCTTAAAGGAGATACATCAATTGTATAATTTTTTTCCCTTTTTAATAAAATTCTATACTCTTTAAATTCTTCATCAAGTAAAAAATAAAATCCTTTTATCCTTTTTGCGATCTCCTTTGAAATTTTTTCTGGTTCTCCATCTATCAAAACTATATCCAAATCATAAGAATCCTGATTCAATGCAAAATTTCTCAAAGAGCCTCCCACAATATAAAATTTTTCTTCTATATTTTCAAAAGATTTATATAGTTCAAAAATGCTTGATTTTCTGAAATTTTCAAATATTTTTGATATTTTCATAAAATCTTTTTACACTTATAATATCATAAGTAATTGGTGCAGGTGGCAAACTTGACAAAAAATATTTTCCATAAGAAGATTTTATAATTCTTGAATCAAGTATTGCAAAACATCCTACATCAGTTTTTTTCCTTATAAGTCTTCCAAATCCCTGTTTAAATCTTAAAATTGCAAGCGGAAGAGAATAATTTAAAAAGGAATTTTTCCCTTCTTTTTCCAAAAGATTCATTTTTGCTTCATGATATGGTTCATCAGGAACATCAAATGGTAATCTTGTAATTATAAGAAGTTCAAGTGCTTCTCCCGGAACATCTATTCCTTCCCAGAATGTTCCTGTTGCAAACAAAGATGTATTTTTTTCTTTTTTAAATCTTTCAAGTAAATTTTTTCTTGAATCTTCTCCTTGAAAAAGAAGGGGTGTCTTAATTCCTTTAAGGTTTCTTTTAACATCTTTTAACATTTTATAAGAAGTGAATAAAACAAGTGCTCTTCCACTAAATATTTCAATCAATTCTGGTAATTTTTTTGAAAGATAAATAGCAAATTTTTCTTCCTCTTTTGGACTTGGGGCATCCTTATCAATGTATATTATCACATTTTTCTTATAAGGAAAATGTGAAGGCAATGATATTCCTTTTATATTTTCATTAAGACCTGCTTCCTTTATAAAAAAGTTAAAATCTTTTCCTGTTTTAATTGTTGCAGAGGTATATAGTATTACAGGAAAATAAGGATACAAATATTCTTTTAAATAATCTCCCGGATTCAAAGGTGCTTCCTTTAAAATTATTTCATCATCTTCCCTTTGAACCCATTTAACATATTTTTCACTTTGCGAAAAAATAATTTTTTCAAATTTTCTTGAAAAATCCAACAATTTTTCCTTAAAAACTTTTCCCTTTGCCTCCAATTCTCCCTTTGGAATTTTAACCTCTTCTGAAAGTTTCTTTAATTTTTCATTTATTTTGAATTCTGTAAAAATATCACCTTCAATTTTCCTTTTTTCATTATCATTGAGAAATTCTCTTAATTTTTCTTTAAACCTTTTAACTTCTTCATATGTTTTTTGGAGCAAATCTCTTTTTGTTTTTATAAATTTTTTATTTACTATTTCTTTAAAAAGCGTATTTTCAAGATAATCTATTTTTAATTCGGTCCCATAAGTATTTACTGCATCTTCTATGATTCTTTGTGCCTCATCTATTACAAGAATACCATCTTTTTTTATATAAGGAAAAGATGCAAGAGAATTTGACAAAAGAAAAGAGTGATTTGTTATTAAAATTTCACAATTTTTCCATTTCTCTATTTTTTTGAATACATAACAGTCCATATAATAGGGACATTCCTTTTTAAGGCAATCTTCCTTTTTATAAGAAAAAACTTTACGAGGAACTTCTTTTCCTTCAAGTCCTTCTAAATCTCCATCTTTTGTTTTTTCAAGAAAATCAAAAATTATGTTCATCATCCATTCCTTTGAAAATATATCCTCTTCTTTTAATTTTAAAAGGCATAGATAATTTTCAAGTCCTTGAGCAATTTCAATCCTTATTCCCGGAACTATTTTTTCTATTATTTTTACATCCTTATCAAAAAGTTGTTTTTGTAAAGTTTTTGTATGAGTTGAAATTACTGCACTTTCATATAAATTTTCTTTTAAAGCAATTCCTATCGGAATTAAATAGGCAAAGCTTTTTCCAACTCCTGTCCCTGCCTCTATTATTATATTTTCTTTTTGAAGAATTTTTTCATAAAAGGAAAGAGCCATTTGAAGTTGAGAAAACCTTGGTTCAAAATCACTTATTTCATCTCTTATTAGATATCCTTCCTTAAATATTTTTTCAATAAGTTCTATATTTTTATCTTTTGATGTCAATTTCATAGGAATGATAACCTCCAAGAATCGGATGATTTTTAAAGGAATAAGAAAAATCTATATTTTCAAAAGGCACCTCAAAGATTATTGAAAAAAGAGGTGGTTCAAGGGAAATTCCTGTAGAAATTATGAAGTTTTTTAAGACATAAAATTTTTGAGCAAAATTAAAAGAGGTATATTTCTCTTCATAATTTAAATCAAAAAGGGTTTCAAAATTTTCATTTTCCTTAAAGGAGATTGAAATTGAAGAAACAGGATAAATTTTTTGGGAAATTATCTTTGGTGAATTGAAATTTAAACTAAAAAATCCAATTTTTAAATTTTCAAATAGGGAAAAGGATATTCCAAAATCCATTCCAAATACCCATTTAGAAAAATTTTCCTTTATATAAAGATTTAAAGTTTTAAAATTTATTCCAAAATTTATATTTTCCCTATTAAAGGATATTCCCAATAAATATGTATTTTCTCTATAAAAATCAGTTCCAAAAAATTCATAACCAATTCCAAATTTGAAAATTTTAAAATTTTTTAAAATTGCACCTTCAAAAAAGTTTAATCCTGAAATTTGATAGGGATTTGAATAAGAAAAAGAAATTAATACATTTTCTTTGTTAAACTCAGAAATAGAAGGCGCTTTTAAAATTGATATTGCCTTTTCGCAACTTAAAAATTTATTTCCCGAAAATGGAGAAAAGTAATATTCATTCAATATTGAAATTAAAAGAATTAAAATTTCCATTTTTCAAATTCAATTAAAAATTTTTTCCATTTTATTCCATAGTTAAAGCCACCTATCCCATTTTTTCCTATCACCCTATGACAAGGAATAAAAAGTGGAAATGGATTTTTTTTCATTATTTTTCCTACTTTTCTTGGGGAAATTTTAAAAATTTTTGCTATTTCACCATATGTTATAGTTTGGGAAAAATTCAAATTTTTTCTTATATATTCTAAAATTTTTCTTTCTTCATCTTTTATACCTTCCCAAGAAAGTGGGAATTTTTTTAAAATTTTATCATTTCTATTTTTAAAATAAAAATCAAGTGCCCTATAAACCCTTTTATCAATTTTTTTAAAAATTTCCTTACCTTCTTCAAGGAAAACTTTCTTTATTTTTCCTCTTTTTAAGATTATTCTTATTTTTCCAAAAGGTGAAAGATATTCAACTTCCTTCAATTTTATGTATTTCTTCATATATTTTTTCTGCAAGTTTTTCTCCAATGCCCTTTACTTTTTTAATTTCTTCCTTTGAAGCAGAGAAAAGTTTCTCGGGCGAACCAAAATATCTCAAAAGCATTATCTTCTTTTTCTCTCCAATTCCCTCTATTTTATCAATTATTGAACTCTTAATTTTCTTTTCTCTTTTTTTTCTATGATATGTTATTGCAAATCTATGTGCCTCATTTCTTATTATTTTTAAAAGTTTTAAAGCACTTCTTTTTGTTTTTGGTATTGTAATCATTTTTCCATCAGGAAAATAAAATTGGTCAAAGGTTTTTGCAAAGGCACATACACATATATTTTCTAAATTTTCCTCTTTAAGTGCTTTTAAAGCAAGTGAAAGCTGGGGTTTACCACCATCTATTATAAAAATATCAGGGAAATTTTTATTTTCTTCCTTTAATCTTCTTATTCTTCTTTTTATTACTTCATATATCATATGAGCATCAGAGGAGCTTTCCGTATATTTTATTTTATATTTTCTATATTCGCTTTTTTTAGGTTTTCCTCCTTCAAATACAACAACTGCTCCAACTCTTTCATCTCCAAATATTTGGGATATATCAATTGCTTCTATTCTTTCAGGAATTTTTTCAAGTCCAAATATATCTTTTATTTCAAGAAGTGAAATTGGAACTTTTTCTTGCAAAAGTCCTTTTTCAAGAAGTTTTTCTTCAAGAGAAAATTTTGCGTTTTCATTTGCCATTTCTAAAATTCTTTTCTCTTTTGAATCCTTTGGTTTAAAACTTATCTTGAGATTTAATCCCCTTTTATTTTTGAGCATTTCTTCAATTACTCTCTTATTTTGAATTTTTAAGGGTATAAGAATTTTCTTTCCACCTATTATTCCCTTTGAATAATATTGGACTAAAAATTCCTCCATTATTTCTTCATTAGATACTTCTTCAGGAAATTCGAGTAAATAATCTTCTTTATCCTGCAATCTTCCTTTTCTTATAGGAAATACAAGACAGAGTGCATATTTTGAGATTCTTGAAAATCCAATAACATCCATAGATACCCCTTCTTCCATTTGTGTTATATATCCTTTATGTATTTCCCTTAATGCAAAAAGCCTATCCCTTAATACCATTGCCTTTTCAAAATTTAAATTTTTGGAAGCAATTTTTATTTCCCTTTCAAGCCAATTTTCAATTTCATTTGTTTTTCCTGAGAAAAATTCTATCAATTTTTTTACATTTTCTTTGTATTCTTCTTGGGATATATTTCCTGGAACACATGGAGCAGGACATCTTTTAATATAATATTCAAGACAAGGATTTATTTTTACATTAGAAGGCAATTTGTATTTGCAGGTTCTTATAGGGAATATTCTTAAAACTATCTTTAATGTTTTCATAAGAGATTTAGCAGAATGAAAAGGACCAAATATAATTGAGCCATCTTCTCTTATATCCCTTGTTTTGAAAATTCTTGGATATTCTTCATTTATCGTTATTTTTAAATAGGGATATTTTTTATCATCTTTTAATCTTACATTATATTTTGGTAAATATTTTTTTATAAGGTTTGCTTCAAGTAAAAAACTATCCGCTTCTGAATCGGTAACAATGTAGTCAAAATCAAATGTTTTTGATATTAATTTTTCAAATCTTGGATGGTTATAAGAAGAATAAAAATGTTCCTTTAATCTCTCCTTTAAATTTTTTGCTTTTCCAATATAAATTACATTCCCCTTTTCATCCTTAAAAATATAAACTCCTGGAACCTCAGGTACCTCCTTAATCCTTTCCTTTAAATTATCTTGCATATTCTATTGCTCTATATTCTCTTATAACTGTCACTTTTATTTGTCCTGGAAATTCAACTTTTTCTTCAATCTCTTTTGTAATTCTTTTTGCAAGGTCACTTGCTTCTGCATCTGTAATCTTATTTGCATCTACAACTATTCTTATTTCTCTTCCTGCTTGAAGTGCATATGCCTTCTCAACCCCTGGAAAAGAGGATGCAATCTCTTCAAGTTTTTCAATCCTTTTTATATATGCTTCAACACTTTCTCTCCTTGCACCAGGTCTTGCCCCTGATACAGCATCAGCAGCAGTGACTATCATTGCATATGGTGAAATTGCTTCTTCATCTTCATGGTGAGCTGCAATTGCATTACATACAAGGTCATTTTCACCGTATCTTTTTGCAAGTTGTGCTCCTATTAAAGCATGTGGTCCCTCATAGTCGGGTTCAGCAACTTTCCCTATGTCATGTAAAAGTGCTGCCCTTTTTGCAATTTCTGGATCCAATTTTAGCTCACCTGCCATTATTCCAGCAAGGTATGCAACTTCTTTTGAATGTAAAAGTAAATTTTGTCCAAAACTTGTTCTATATTTCATTTTACCTATAAGTTTTAAAAGTTCAGGATGCATCCCCCTTATTCCAAGTTCTAAAATTGTTTCTTCCCCCAAAACCCTTACATAATCTTCCATTTCCTTTTCAACTTTACTTACAATTTCTTCTATTCTTCCAGGATGTATCCTTCCATCCTGTATCAATTTTTCAAGTGCTATTCTTGCTATATCCCTTTTATAAGGGTCAAAAGAGGAGAGTATAACTGCTTCAGGTGTGTCATCCACTATTATTTCAACACCTGTTGCTGCTTCGAATGCTCTTATATTTCTTCCTTCTCTTCCTATTATCCTTCCCTTCATATCTTCTGAAGGTAAAGGAACAACTGTTATGCAGGAATCAGATGCTACTTGTGCTGCAACTTTTTGTATTGCAGTTGCTATTATTTTTGTTGCTTCTTTTTCAGCCCTTTCCCTTGCCTCTTCCCTTATTTTATGAGCAATTTGTGCTGCTTCAATTCTTGCTTCCTTTTCAACATTTTTAAGCAAAAGCTCTTTTGCTTCTTCCCTTGTCATTCCTGCTATTTCCTGAAGTTTTGTTATTTCCTCTTTTATTATTTCATCAACCTTTTGCATTTTTAAATTCAAAACCTTTTCCTTATTTCCTATCTCCCTTTCCCTTGTTTTTAATTCCTCCTCTTTTCTTAAAAGAACTTCTGCTTTTTTATCCACCTGATATTCCCTTTGGGATATTTCCTTTTCTTTCCTTTCAATTTCTTTCTTTAATCTTAAAAGTTCCTTTTCCATTTGTGCTTTTTCCTTTAAAACTTCTTCCTTTGCCTTTTTTTCTGCTTCCCTTTCAATTTTTTCTGCCTTTTCTTTTGCACTTTCAATTATGTCCTTTGCACTTTGCTTTGCTCTTTCAAGTTTTTTAATTATATGATATTTTGATAAAAAATAGCCGAGAATAAAACCAATAAATAAAAAAGATATTGTAAAAATTATTGTAATCATCTTACACCTCCTTTCCCCATCTTATTTTTCTTATTTCTTCTAATTTTTCCTTAAATATCTTTTCTTTTCCTTTTCCAATTATTTCCACAATTTCAACAAATTCGGGTAAATATTTTTGATATATTGCTTCAGGGTCTGAATGAGGATATTTATATCCAACACCTCTTCCAATTCTTTTTGCACTTTTATAATGGGAATCCCTTAAATGCATTGGAACTTCAAATCTTTTCTCCTCTAAGACCTTCTTTGCTCTTCCCATGCTTCTTAAAACACTATTTGATTTAGGACATAAACTTAAAAATATTGTTAAAAAGGCAAGTAAAAATTCCCCTTCCGGCATTCCAACCATTTCAAAAGCATAAGCACAACTTGTTGCTACTTTTATTGCTTCAGGTTCTGCAAGTCCTATATCCTCACATGCAAATATAAGCATCCTTCTAAATATAAATCTTGGGTCTTCTCCACTTTCTATCATTTTAAAAAGCCAGTATAAAGAAGCATCAGGGTCAGAGCCCCTTAAAGATTTTATAAATGCTGAAATTGTATCATAATGCTCATCTTCTTTTCTGTCATATCTGAAATAAAGGGGCAACTTTTCTAAATCTTCAATTTTAATCTCTTCTCCTTCTCTTGTTTCAACAAGTAATTCAAGAGTATTTAATGCCCTTCTTGCATCACCTTCACATGAACTTGCTATTCTTTTTAAAATTTCTTCAGATATTTTTATATTCAAATTTCCATACCCCCTTTCCTTATCTTCTAATGCTCTTCTTAATATTTTTATAATATCTTCTTCCTCCAATGGTTTAAATTCAAATATTCTTAATCTTGATAAAAGTGCCTTATCAATAACAAAAAAGGGATTTAGGACAGTTGAACCTATTAGAATTATTTTTCCTGCCTCAGATGCAGGTAAAAGGACTTCTTGTTGCAATCTATTAAATCTATGTATTTCATCTATAAAAAGGATTATGGGTCTTCTTGTATTCTTATAAAATTTATCTGTCTCTTGAAGTATCTTTTTTACATCAGCGGATGTTGAAATTGAAGCATTTAAATGGAAAAAAGGTAAATTTATCTTTTTTGAAATAATAAGAGCAAGTGAAGTTTTCCCTACACCTGGTGGTCCAAAAAATAGAGAAGAAGGTAATTCTCCTTTAAAAATTAATTTTCTTAAAATCCCTTTTTCTCCTACCAGGTGTTTTTGCCCGAAAAATTCTGAGAAATCCCTTGGGGAAAGCCGATAGGCTAATGGCCCCCCTCTTTTTTCTAAATTTTGCTGAAATAACAATTTTTTTCACCTCCTTCAAATTTTCTCCTCAATTTTATCAATAATTTTTTGTAATTTTTCTTCCATATTTTTTTTCTTATATTTATCCTTTAAAATTTTTTCTGCCATTGATAAAAGTGCAAGAATATAAACTTTTTCAGGTCCTTCTGGATTTTCTATTAATTTCTCACATTCTGAAATAGTTTCATTTACAATTTTCTCTATTTCCCTAATTTCTTTTTCTTCAAGATCCGTTTTAATCTTATAAATTTTTCCCTTTATTTGAATATCAATATCTTTTTCCATCATTTTATAACACTATCAATTTTTTCAATTAAATTTTTAATTTTTTCCTCCGCTTCATATATAATTTTTTCTTTTTTTTCTTTATCCTGTTTCAAAATCTCTATTTCCTCTTCAAGTTTTTTAATTTTATTTATTAAAAAATCAATTTTTTCTTCAAGTTTTTCAATAATTTCTGATTCCATTTTCACCTCCTAAATTTAAAGGGAGTATTTTCTTCTATATATTTTAAAAGATTTTCAACCTCTTTTTCAACTTCCTCTTCTTTTAATGTTCCTTCTTTTTTCCTAAAAATGCATCTTATTGTTATATTTTTCATACCTTCTGGAATTGGCTTACCTTTAAATATATCAATTGGATAGAATTTTTCAAGATATTTACTATTAAATTTTTTAATATTTTCTTCAAGAATTTTATAACTTATATTTTCAGGTGATAAAAAGGATAAATCTCTAAATAATGGAGGGAATCTTGGAATTTCTT
The DNA here is from genome assembly GCA_964623395.1 of uncultured bacterium. Classification (GTDB taxonomy): domain Bacteria; phylum Hydrothermota; class Hydrothermia; order Hydrothermales; family Hydrothermaceae; genus JBDRZD01. The sequence goes on from CAZUSI010000020.1 coordinate 17,500, forward strand.
TAAATTCTGGTTTTTTCTTTAAAATTGTATTCAAATTTATTTCAAAAATTTCAATTTCATAGGGAATATCAAAAAATTCATTATATTTTTTTGAAAGTATTCCAGCAAATCCAATCAATTCATTTTTATTGTATATTAAAAATCCATTTTTTAAAAAGGGAAATTTACTTTTTTCAAATCTAATTTCAAAAGGAAAAATATCAAAGAAAGTATCAATTACCCCTTTTAAATCATAAAAATCTATTTTTCTTTCATTTTCAAATATATTTCTTTCTATTTCCCCACCCATTAAAATACATAGATTTTCATATTCTTTATAATTTTCTTCTTTTTTTTCAAAAACATTTCCAATTTCAAAGATTTTTATATTTTTTTCACCTTTATTAACATTGTTTAAAAAGGAATAAATTAATGAATTAAACAAATATCTTCTTAAATGGGAATGCCTTTGTGAAAGTGGATTTTTAAGAGGAATAAATTCAGAAGGATTTATCCCTGATAAAACAATATCCTTTTCTCCTATAAAAGTTACTGAAATACATTCATAAAATCCCTTATTTACAAAAAATTCCCTTATCCTATCCTTTAAATTTTCTCTTTTTCCAACAAATCCTATTCCCTTTTCAATTTTACCCTTTATCCTTTCATAACCATAATGCCTTGCTATTTCTTCTATTAAGTCCTCCTCAATTTCCAAATCATTTCTAAAAGATGGAACTGTGAAAAATATTTTATCTCCTTCATGAAATTTTATCCTTAAACCAAGATTATGAAGTATTTCTTTTGCCTCCTTTATACTTATTTTTTCACCAAGAACCTTCTCAATTCTTTCTTCCCTCAAAAAAATTATTTTTTCTTTTCTATCTTCCTTTTTAATATCACTTAAAATTCCAATTTTACCTCCACAAATTTCTCCCATTAAATATGAAGCCCTATCAGAAGCATACAAAACACCATCCCACCAAGTCCCCCTTTCAAATCTATAAGAACTTTCAGTTGTAATTTTCAATTTTTTACTACTTTTTCTTATTGAAATTGAGTTAAAAAAGGCGCTTTCAAGAAAAACATTTTTTGTATTTTCATCTATTTTTGTATCTTCTCCACCTATTATTCCTGCAATTGCAACAGGACCTTCCTTATCAGCAATTACAAGTATGTCATCATCAAGTTCCCTTAAAATTCCATCAAGGCAAAGAATTTTTTCTCCCTTTTTTGCTCTCCTTACCATTATTTTTTCCTTTAATTTATCAAGGTCAAAAGCATGAAGTGGCTGTCCCACCTCAAGCATAACTAAATTTGTTATATCAACAACATTATTTATACTTTTTATTCCTGAAAGCAAAAGTTTTACCATAATTTTTAATGGCGATTTTTTAACCTTTACATCCCTTATTATTCTTCCTGTATATCTTGGACAAAGATTAAAATCTTCAATAATTATTTCAAATTCAGGAATTTCAAGATTTATTTCAGGCTCTGCTTTTGGAAGTGAGAAAAATCTTCTATTATATGCGGATATCTCCCTTGCTATTCCAATTATTCCAAGTAAATCATGCCTATTTGGTGTTATTTCAAGTTCATAAACATAATCAGGTAAACCTATTTTTGGTAAAGGGTCTTCACCCAATTCAAATTTTTCATAAATTTCTATAATTCCTTCCCTTTCCTCACCAACTCCAATTTCCTCAAAAGAAAGAAGCATTCCTTCTGATTTAACATTTCCAAATTCTCTTATTTTTATTATTTCCCCTTTTATTTCAGTTCCAGGTGGAGCATAAATTGTTAGCATTCCCTCACGAACATTTTTTGCTCCACATACAACATCTATAATCCTTTCCCCATCATTTATTTTACATAAATTAAGATTATTTTTTAAATTTAAAACTTTTTCAATTCTTACAACCTTCAATTTATTTTTTAATTTATCACAAACAGGAATGATCTCTTCAACACTTATTCCAATATAATTTAATACCTCTTTAAGTTCTTCAGGAGACCATTCAAAATTAACAAATTCCTTTAACCAATTATATGTTATCCTCATTTGAAAATTCTAAGAAAATCAATATCATTTTCATAAAAAAGTCTTATATCAGGAATTCTATATTTTATCATTGCCATCCTTTCTATTCCAAATCCAAATGCATACCCAGTATATTTTTCAGCATCATATCCAACATTTTCAAAAACCTTTGGATGAACCATTCCACATCCAAGAACTTCAAGCCATCCAGTCCCACCACATGTTGAACATCCTTTCCCTTTACATATTGTGCATGAAATTGATACTTCAGCAGATGGTTCTGTAAATGGGAAATAAGAAGGTAAAAATCTTATTTTTGTTTCAGGTCCAAAAAATTCTCTTGCAAATATTTCAATTGTTCCTTTTAATTCTGCAAATGTTACTCCTATATCCACATAAAGACCTTCAAGTTGATGAAAAACAGGTGAATGGGATGGGTCAAATGGATCAACTCTGTAAACTTTTCCAGGTGCGACTATTCTTACAGGTGGATTTCTTGATTTCATAACCCTTATTTGAACAGGTGAAGTATGTGTTCTCAATATTATGTCTTCTTCAATAAAAAAAGATGCTTGCATATCCCTTACAGGATGCTCCTTTGGAATATTTAATGCTTCAAAATTGTTATAATCACTTTCTATTTCAGGACCTGAAACAACTTCAAATCCCATTGAAGTGAATATTTCTTCTATTTCCCTTAAAACAATTGATATTGGATGAAAGGAGCCATTTTCTATTTTTCTACCAGGTATAAAAAGATCAATAAATTCCTCTTTTTCCTCTTTAAATTCTCTTTTCTTTTCCTCTAAGAAATTTTTAATCCTATCTTGTAATTCATTTAAAATTTTTCCCTTTTCTTTCCTTTCTTCTTCAGGGAATTCCTTTAATTTTTTAAAATATTCTTTTAAAATTCCTCTTCTACCTAAATATTTTATCCTTATCCTTTCTAAATCTTCTAAGGTTATACAAGAATTTAATTCCTCTTCTAATGAACTCCTTATTTTTTCTAAATCCATCCTTTTTATTCAAGGTTTCCTTTAACGGTATTTACAATTTTTTCAAAAGCATCTGGTTCATTTACTGCAAGGTATGCGAGCATTTTTCTATTTATATTTATTCCAGCATTTTTTAACTTATTTATAAATTCTGAATATTTTAAACCAAGATTTCTTAAAGCAGCATTAATCCTTACTATCCATAATCTTCTGAATTCCCTTTTCTTTTCCTTTCTGTGAACATATGAATAGTAAAGACTTTTTAAAACCTGTTCATTTGCTTTTCTAAATGTTTTTGATTTCTGTCCATAATATCCTTTTGCCATTTTCCTTATTTTTTTATGCCTCCTTCTTGTATGTGGTCCTCCTTTTACTCTCATTTT
>CAZUSI010000021.1:0-20538 GCA_964623395.1 uncultured bacterium
TTTAGATTTATAATTTAAAAATGTATTTAAAGGAAAAATTTGAAAAAGATATCCTATTTATTGATGAACTAACAGGAATATTCAATAGAAGATTTTTTGAAAGGATTTTACCTGAAATTTTAAAGAAATGTGAAAGTTGTGCCTTTATAATATTTGATGTTGATAATTTTAAAAATTTAAATGATAAATATGGACATAGAAATGGAGACCTTTTCCTTAAAAAAATTGGTGAAAATTTAAAGAGCTTTTTTTATAAAAAAAATGAATTTCCAATAAGGTATGGTGGGGATGAGTTTGTAATTGCAATCTTTGATGTTGAAAAAGAAATAGCAACAGAAAAACTCAAAGAAATTTTCAATTTTTTATCGGGTACAAGATTGATTGTAAATGGTGAAGAAATAAAAACTACAATTAGTTATGGACTTTCCTTTTACCCTGATGATACAAATAAATTTGAAGAGCTTTTTAAAAGGGCTGACGAAAGTTTATATTATGTTAAAAGGAAAGGAAAAAATAATTTTGCAATTTATAAAGAAATTTCTTATAAATTACAAAAGGAAAAAATACTTAAAAGAAAATTCACACCAAAGGATTTTATAGGATTTGAAGAAGGAAGAAAAGTTATAGAGGAAGGAATTGAAAGTGGAAGGGGTTTATTTATAATTGAGGGAGAATCAGGAACAGGAAAAACAAGGTTGATAAGATATATATGTGATAAAATTAAAGAAAAAGAAATCATACCCATAACTTCCTTCACTATAAAAACTGACAAATTTTTACCCTTCAATCCTTTTTTAAGGGGTATAAATTTCTGGCTTGATAAGGAAAAAATAGAAATATTGAGAGAAAAGGGATTTGAAAAGTATTTTAAATATTTTCCAATTGCAGGAGGAGAAAAAAAACTTTCCTTTGAATTAGAAGAATATTTTGATTTTCTTGAAAAGTTTTTACAAACATTTGAAATTTCTTTTCTTATAGATGATGCGCTCAACCTTGATAGATATTCAATTGATTTTATAGATATGTTTAAAAATAAAAGATTGTTTTTTTTATCAGTCCCAAACATTAGACAATTAGATTCCCCTATAATAGAAAAAGGTATAATATTAAAACTTTCAAACCTATCTCAAAATTTATTAAAAATTTATTTAGAGGGAATTTTACCTGAATTTATTTACCCAGAAGAGTTTTTAAAATGGCTTTCTATAAATTCCAAAAACAATCCTTTTTTTATAGAGGAAATAATGATGTATCTTATAGAAAGGGAATATATAAAAATTAGTGATAGTTTATTCAAATTGGAAAATTTTGACTTTTCAAAAAAAATTGATTTGATTGAAATAACAAAAGAAAGATTAGAAAAACTTGAGGATGAGGAAAAAGATATTCTTTATACCTTATCAATTGGTGAAAAATATTTTGATATAGATACTGTATTAAATTATACAGGCATAAATTATGGAAGAATAATTGATATTCTTGAAAAACTAATTGAAAAGGGTTTTATTTCTAAAATTTCTGAAGAAATCTATTTTTTCAAAAATACGATGATCAAAGATATCATATATAAAAGTATGGATGAAAAAATGAAGAAAAATTTACACTTAAAGATGGCAAAAAGTATTGAAGAATCAAAATTTTTACCGGGATTTTTGAAAGAAGCAGAAATTTCAAAACATTATAAATTTGCAGGTGAAATAGAAAAGGCAAAGGAAGCAATTGATAGAATTAATTATTTTCTTTTGAAATTAAAGGAAATACCCGATTTAAAAAGATTATTAAAAATAATTAGAAGGGGAAAAATAAAAAGAGAAATTGAATTTTTACCCTTAAAAAGGGAAATTGCTCATGATTTGGATTTATTTTTGAAAAGATTTTATGGTTGTATTGAAGCAATAAAGATATACCCATCAACTTCTTCAGTAATTCTTGAAAAAATAAAAGAACTTTATGAGATTTTAAAAAACCTTTTATCAGTTCAAAAAAATATTATAATTGGAATACATGGTGAAAAATTGATAGTGAATGAAAATGAGATACAGGAGACAAAAGTTTATATAAGAAAATTGAAGGATTTATTTGATGAAATGAAAATTGAATCAATAATATTAAAAGAAGATATTGAATTTGAGAGTTTAAAGGAATTTTTTAATTTGATTAAGGAAGGGAAAGAACTTATCTCAAAAGGTAAAAGTATAGAAGAGGAAATTGAAAATAGAAATTTGAAGGGTATATATGCAAATGAAAGGGTTTATATAGCAGTTGGTGGAGAATATGGAGAATTACTTGATATTGACAAGTTGGATTTTGAATTTAAAGAAATTTATAAAGAAAAGGAGATTGAGGAAGATATTGAAGTAAAAGTTAGAAAATTCATAAATCAAATAGAAAAATTAAAGGAAATTTTAAATGAGGAATTTAGAAATATAAGTTCAAAAAAAATAGAAGAAAAAAAGGAAAGAATTGAAAAGATTGAAAATTTATATCATATTTTTCCTGAAGAGATAAAGGATTATTTTTCTGAAAAAATTTTTAAATTTTATTTTAAAGCAGAAAAAGAAATAAAAGAATATTTAAAACAAAGAATTTTTATTTACCTTGAAAGAATAATTGAGAAAAAATTTGAAGAAATAAAAGATTATTTAGAAGAGGAAAAGGAAATAATTTTAAATAATTTTGAAAAATTTATTCAAATAGAAAAATTGAGGGATTTTATTTTTGATTTTTCCTTAAAAAATTTTTATGAAATATTAAAAATTTTAAAAAAAGAAGATTTTGAAAATAATTTAATTAAGGAAATTTTAAAAAATAAATTAAAGGAAACAAAGGGTAAAATTTTAAAAGAGATAGAAAAAAAGGAAATTCTTTTTAATTTTTTAAAAATTGTAAAAGAGGAAAAAATTAAGGTGGAACCAAAAATTATCCTTGATTTATTTTTAAAAAATATAAATAGAGAAATATCCTTAGAAGCCTTTAAGATTTTAGAAGGAGAAATTGAATTTTTTAAGAAATATGTGGAAGAGATTATAAAAGGAAAAAGAGAAGGAGAAATTGATAGAATTTTGCTTTTTATTAAAGATAGTCCAAAAGAAGAATTTATGAAATTTATAATGGAAATAGTTAAAAAGAGGAAAAAAATTGAAAAGGAATTTCCATTATCTCTTCAAATGAGGGCATTAGAAATAATTAAGAAAATGGATATAGGTCCTTATATTAAAGAACTTCTTGAAATAGCAAAAAGAGAAAAAATTTTTTCATTAAGAAAAAATAAACCGGAAACTTTAAGGTTAGAAATAATAAAAATTTTAGCAAATTATTTAAAGGAAAAAGGGGATTTGAATTGTCTTAAAATTTTTGAAAAAGATAAAAATCCTTCAATTAAATTTTTTGTAAGGAAAGTTATTTATGGAAAATGAGGATAAAAAAAGTTTAAGGGATTTTTTAAAAAAAGAAGAAATTAAAAAAGAAAAAAGAGAAGAAAAATTTTTAATACCATCTATAAAAAAAGAGGAAGAAATGTATGAGGGTTTTATTTCTCCAAAATTTTCAAAATCAAAAAAAGTTGATAAGAAAATATCATCTTTAAAGGAATACTTTAAGAAAGAAGAAGAAAAAATAAAATATTTTGAAAAAAAATACGAATTTGATATAAAAGAAATAGAAAATCTTATATATGAGAAAAGAATAGTAATTTTTAATTTTGTTGCTTCTTATTTTTTATATCTTGATTTAGGAAGTGTGAGTAAAATTACAAAAGAAATGCCTTATGGAGAGCCATTCCCCCTTGAATGGGTTTTTGGAGAAGCAATTGTTGGGGAACCAATAAAAGGCGAAGAAAGGTATGAATTTTTTATAGGGAAAAATGGAAGAATAATTATGCAAATAAAGGGGATAGGAGAGAAATTTGAAAAAATTGTTGATGTTTTGAAATTTATAATTAGTAAAAAAGAAATGGGAATTAAGGTTTTAGAAAAGTATGGTAAAGATTTGATATTATTTACAAATAGTTTAAAAAAGGAACCAAGTTTAAAATATGAAGAATGCCTGCCAGAAGATATAGAGGAGGAAGAAGAAAAAATATATAGAGAATTATTTTTCAAAATAACACAAAAGATAGAAGTAAGAGAAATTGAGGAGGAAAAAGAAGAAGAAAAAGTTATTTATGGAATAAAATTTAAACCATTATTAAAAAGGGTATTTATAGGAAATCCCTTTAATCTCCTCTATTCTTCTTTTCCAGAAATTAAAGATATGTATGAAGAATATGGAGAAAAAATGCACACTTTTGTAAATGATCTTGCCCAGCTCCTTATTACCTATAATTTATGTTTTGAAAATTTTACATGGAAGGAAATAGAAAATAATTTTTTATATTTAAAAGAAGAAATCATACCTAAAATCCTTCCAGATGTAAAGAAAAAATTTAAAGAAGAATATGAAAAGTTTATTTCAAAAACAAGAAAAATGAAATCTTTTGTAAGAGAAAATTTAAAAGATAAAGAAAATATTTTAATAAATATAATTGATTTTATGATAGCTTGTTATATTATAATAAAAAGAGAAAATATAAAGTAAATGAAAATAGTTTTTTTATGTAATCAATTTCCTTACCCACCCATTTCGGGAATGAGAAGAAAAATTTTGATATTCGCAAAATATTTAAAAGAAAATAATAATAAAATTTATCTTTTTTCATTAACACCTCCTCAAAAGGAATTTAAAGAAAAAATTTTTGACGAAATAGTAATAGCAAAAGAAAGTAAATTTATTGATAAACTTATATCTTTGACAAAGGGACTTTTTAAAAAGCCAATACAGATTTCAATTTATAATAACTCCAAAAATATGAAATTTTTTAAAAAATATGTAAAATCCATTAAACCTGACATTATTTTTATAGACTATATTAGGTCAGGAGATTATGGTTTAGGTTTAAATTTACCTAAGATAATAAATTATGATGATCCCCAAAGTTTAAAGTATAAAAGAATGGAAGAATTTCTGGATGAAATAGAAAATCCCTTTGGAGAAGGAATTGACTTTCTTCCAAAATTTTTAAGAAAAATATTCCTTTTTAAAATTTTTAAAAAAATTATTTTAAAATATGAAATATATACTTTAAAAAAATATGAAAGAGAAATTTCTAAACATTATAATCTCGTTCTAACAAATTCAAAAGAGGATGCTCTTTATTTAAAGAAAAATAATGTAAAAAACACAGAATTTTTTCCTCCCTTAATTGATAAAGAATTTTACAAAATTCAAATACAAAAAAAGAAAGATATAATTACATTTGTTGGCAAAATGGATTATCCTCCAAATCCACATGCTGTTTTATATTTCATAAGAGAAATATTACCAAAACTTGAAAAAAATTATAGTGGTGAATTTGAATTTCAAGTCATAGGAGCAAAAACACCTGAGTGGATGTTTAAACTATCTAATGAAAAAATTAAAATTGTTGGAGAAGTGAAAGATATAAGACCATATCTTGCTCAAAGCAAAGTATTTGTTGCTCCTTTAAAATTTGGAGCAGGTATTAAAGTAAAAATATTGGAAGCAATGGCGTTAGGTGTCCCTGTAGTAACAACATCTGTTGGAATACAGGGTATGGATATAAAAAATGGGATTCATTTATTTGTAGAAGATGAAGCAGAAGAATTTGCTAAAAGAGTAATAATCTTATTGAAAGATGAGAATTTGAGAAATGAGATATCTAAAAATGCAAGAGATTATGTTTTAAAAAACTTTGATGCTGAAATTTATGTAAAAAGAATGGAAAAATTTTTTGCAAATTTTTGTCAAAATAAAATCTTTTAAATTTCCAAATGAAAAAAAATTTTTTTGAAAAACATATTGAAGATTATTTAAAAAATTTATTTAAGGGAACTATTTTTAATTTTATAGGAGAGATAGTTAAAAGATTAGGAGGGTATATATATCAGGTACTTTTAGTGCGACTTTTTGGAACCACTATATACGGAATTTATACAATTTCTTATAGCATAATAAATATTGTCTTGAGAATATCCTGCCTTGGGCTTGATAGAGGAGGAATAAGATACATATCAATTTTGAAAGAAGAAAATAAAAAAGAGACAATTAAAAAATTAGCAACATTTCTTTTCTTATTATCTTTTTTTTCAGGAATTTTTTGGGCTCTTATAACATCTTTATTTTCTCCATTAATAGCAAATTTATATAAAAAAATTGAAGTAAAAAATGGGCTCATTTATTTTTCAATTTCTCTTCCCTTTTATACCTCCCTTTTAGTAATGGCATATAGTTCAAGAGGATTTAATAGAATGAGTTATTATGTATTAAGTGAAAACATTTCTCGCCCCCTTTTACAAATTATCTTTTTATTCTTACTTTTTAATTTAATAGGCAAAAAATTATCAAGTTCTATTTTGCCTTGGTTTTTTTCATCCTTTTTATCCTTAATTTTAATCTTATATTTTTTTAAAAGGGAAACAAATTTTAATGAAAAAGAGAAAAATTATAAATTTAATTATAAAGAAGTAATAATATTTTCATATCCAATAATTTTTATTTCCATCCTATATTTTCTATTTGCCTGGACAGACATAATAATACTTGGAATATTTCGTAAAGCAGAAGAAGTTGGTATTTACAATGCCCTTGCAAGAACTGCTGAAATGACAAATGTATTCCTTTTATCTATAAATGAGGTTTTTGCTCCTCTTATTTCACAATTAAGTTATAAAAGGGATATAGAATCTTTAAAAATTTTATTTAGAGTAATAATAAGATGGACCTTATACTTTTCTTTTCCTTTATATATTTTTTTTATTTTATCAGGAAAAGAATTTTTAATATCTATTTTTGGGAAAGAATTTGAAATTGGCTATTTACCTATGATCATCCTCCTATCAGGACTTATGTATCAAAATGCTGCTGGAGAAAGTCCAATGACACTTACAATGAGTGGTTATCAAAGGGAATGGGCATTAACAACTTTAATAGGTCTTTTAATAAACATAATTCTTGCTGTTTCTTTAATTCCAAATTTTGGAATAATTGGTGCTTCTCTTTCTACATCTATTTCTTTAATTATTTTAAGAAGCATAGGAATATGGGAAGTTAAAAAATTCTTAAAATTTAATACCCATGACTTAAAAACCTTAAAACCTTTACTTCAAGGTTTATTTTCCCTAATATTTTTATATCCCATAAGTTTAATTATAAAAAATTTTATAAGAAATCATATCCTTATAATAATTTTGAATTTCTTTCTATCTTACACAATTTATTTTATGTTTTTCATCATTTTTAAATTTGAAAAAGAAGAAAGAATTATTGTTGAAATTATAAAAAATTTTTTAAAGAAAAGAAATTTCCCTTTTTAATAACTCCATTTCTTTTTTACACATAGATAAATATTTTTTCTTAAAATCTTTAATCTTTTTTAAATAAAAATCGTAATTCAAAATAAGTTTTTTTATACCCTCTGCTATTGAATTTGGTTCATTTTCTACATAAATTACATTATCCTCAAAAAATTTTTTAAATGCCTTTTTATTACTCACAACAAGCGGTTTTTCAAGATTTATTGCTTCAAAAGAGGCAAAAGTTAAAGTATAATCCCATTTTGTTAAAGAGATTATTCCCTTTGCATTTTTTAAAAGATTGTAAAAATCTTCATTAGGTAAAAATCCAGTAAATTTTAAATTTTGAGGTATTTTATTAATTTTAATATTTTTCTTACCAGTTATAAATATCTCAACATCTTTTAAAAGAAAAGTTGCCTCAATAATTTCTTTAATAGGCTCATCTTTATCCCAAGAAGCAGGAAATACAAAATATTCTTTATTGTTTAAAGAAACATTTTCTTCAATAAAAATTGGATTATGAAGAAGAACTATTTTTTTATTTTTTTCAAAAATTAATTTTTCTTTAATTGTTTCATCATGAATCAAAATAAGGTCCGAATTTTTTAAAACAAAATGGGTAATTGGTTTAAAAAATTTCCATTTTTTAGAAACAAAAGGACCTGAATGCATATCTACTATGATTTTTTTCCCAAAAAAATATTTATAAATAAAAGAGGGAAGACCAATTATTGGCTGACAAAATTCTACTATAACAATCTTTGGTTTTGTCTTAAATAAATAAAAAAGGGTTTTAAAAAATTGAATTGGAAATTTAATCAATGAAAAAATTATTTTTCTTGGAAACAATGAAAATCTGAATATTTCAAAATTTAAAAATTTTGCTAAATGTTCTGTTCTTTGAGCCCCTTCTTTACTCCAGGAAATAAATACTCCTTTGTTTTTTTTCATTTTTAAATTTATATTATAATATTTTACTTATGAAAAGAGAAATTAGAATAGGAATAAGTGGGGTTTCACTTCATGGGACAGGAAGGAAAGGTGGATTTTGGGAATATTTTAAAGTTCTTTTAAAAATATTATCAAAAAATGTTAAGGATGAAAAAATCTTTATATTTATTCCTGATGATATAGAAAATGAATTTAAGGAAATAAAAAACAAAAATTTTCAATTTGTTAAGGTTAAAATACCGAAAAAGGGGGCACAATATTTTGAATTTTTTATATTGCCCTTTTATTTAAAAAAATATAAAATAAATCTCCTTCACTTCCCCAATTTTGCTTCCCCCTTAATTCTAAAAATACCTTATATTGTTACTGTTCACGACATTGCCTTTTTAAAATTTAAAGAAAATTTAAAGAAAAGGGATTATTTTTATTGGAAAAATGTTTTCAGATTTTCATTAAAAAGGGCAAAATTATTAATAGCAGTTTCTGAAAATACAAAAAAGGATTTACATTATTACTATAAAATTCCCTTAAAAAAAATAGTGGTTATACCATCTTTTTCTTCCTTAATTTTTGAAAATTTTAAAATGAATTTGAATTCTGAAAAATTTAAATTAGATTTTCCTTACTTTCTATTTGTGGGAACACTTGAACCAAGAAAAAATATTGAAAGAACTGTAGAAGCTTTTTTAAGAGCTTCTTCTAAAATAAAAGAAGATTTAAAGCTAATAATAATAGGACAAAAGGGATGGAAATGTAAAAGAATTCTTGAATTAATTGAAAAAAATAAAGATAAAATAATTTGGTTTAAAAATATAGATACGAATGAATTGCCCTATTTTTACAAAAATGCAATAGCACTTCTTTTTCCATCTCTTTATGAAGGATTTGGATTACCTATCCTTGAAGCCTACAAGTTTAAAATACCGGTTATCACATCAAACACTTCCTCTTTACCCTATGTAGCTGGAAAAGGAGCAATAATTTTAAATCCCTATAGTATAGAAGAGATAGAAAAAGCAATAATTGAAATATATTATGATAAAAATTTGAGAGAAAAATTAATAGAGAAACAGGAGGAAGAATTAAAAAAATTTGAATATGAAAAAATAGGTGAAAAAATTCTTTCAATTTATAGAAATCTTATTAAGAACTAATTTTTTATAAATGAATACAGAAAGAGTAATCATTATAAAGAATACCTTCATCTCTTCATTGTGATTTATTGTTGTCCAGGAACTATCTAATAGATTGTGATTTAAAAATGTAATCCAGGAGCCAAAAAGTCCATAAGGAAGCCAAAAATACTTTTCATTTAGTTCAGTTTTTTTAACACATTCTAACAGAAATTTCATAATCGTTCCTATCAATAAAAAAAAGGAAAAAAATCCCATTATTCCTGTTTCAAGAAGAAGTTGAATATATAAATTATGGGGAATAATAACCAAAAAGGCATAGGGCATATAAATGAATTGACTTATACCAATTCCAAAAATTGGATGTTTTAAAAAAGTTTTTAAAGAATTAACCCAGTAATGGATTCTCACTTGAAAACTAATATCTTCAAAGGGATGAAATATTGACAAAATTCTTTCATAAACTTTTTCAGAAATAAATTTTAAAACAAAAATTATAAAAAGAATAGAAAGTATAAAAAGAAATAAATATTTTAAAAACAAATCAATTTTTTTAATTTTCCAAGAATAAATAAAAAAGAAAAATAAAACACCTAATATTGAAGAAATTAAACTATTTCTTGAATAGGTAAAAAATAGGGCAAAAATGAGGAAAAAGAAAAAACAAAAATACATTATTTTAAATTGCAATGAAGTATCTTTAAATTCTTTGCTAAAATAAAAGGATAAATAAGGGGGAATTGTTAGGGCTATTATTCCACCAAGAGAATTTCCATGAACGAATACACCCCTTATCCTTTTAAATTCAAATTTGTAAACTTCCATAAACTCTTTACCTAAAAGTGGAACATATCCAAAAAAAAGTTGAAAAATACCTATTATTATATTAAAAAATAAAAAAATTAAATAAGCCCATATAAATATTTTAATGTTATTTTCCCTTTTCATAAGTGCATCAAGAATAAACCTGTAAAGGAGATAAGAATTGAAAAACATCAAAATATGGAAAAGGGAAAAAAATTTGTCATAGGAGTAAAAAGTAGAAATAAATAAAGAGGAAAAGAAAAACAAGAATTTTTTAAAAAGAGGATCCTTTGTAATCCTTTTTGAAATTAAATGATTTATAATAAAGTAAAAAAGAACTAAAAATGCTAAAAAATCTGCAAAATGCAAAAATAAGGGAACAGAAGGAGGCGTCTTTTTTACGAGAAAATTATGTTCAAAAACATATCTTATTCCGGTAGATAAAAATAAGGGAAAAAATAGAGCAAGATTTTCAAAAGTGTTCCCTATTAAAAGAAAAAGTAAAATTATAATTAAAGAAAGAATTATCTTTATAAAACTTTTAAAATAAAAGGCTCCTAATTTAAAATATAAAAATACAAAAATCAAGAAAAATATTAAAACTAAAATTTCTCCCTTAATAATTTTTGAACTTTTCATAAATGATTTTTATTATAAATTATTTGACAACAAATATTCATTTAAATTATAATTATTTTTTATAATGAAAATAATTTTATTTTTCTTAATTTTTCAGGAATATATCCCAGTAAGTAAAAAGAGTGAAAGTAACATATTTTATATAGAAAAAATTAAAACACTTGAAAATGCAAATATTTTTTATCCTTATTTACTTCCAGAAGATTATAAAATAAGTGATGGAGATATTTTAGAAATAAGATTTTTTGGACATTTTAACGGGCTTTTAAAAAGAGGCGTCCCTAAAAGTGGAGAAATTCTTATAGCATCAACACCACTTGTTATTCCTTATTTTCAGCTTACAGGGATTCCTTCTGCTTCACCTTTTTTTGATACAATACCTCCTCTTGGAAAATTTTATGTAAAGGGTAAAAGGGTAAAAGAAGTGGAACAGGAAATAAGGGAAAAATTGAAGGAAAAGTATCCTGAAACGGATGTAATTGTAGAATTAATTTCCTTGGGAGTAAAAGTTGTGCATTTAGTCGGAGATATCCCTTATCCGGGATATTATACGGTTTCACCTTTAACAAGGATAACAGGTGTTCTTGCAATGGGAGGAGTTTTTGAAAATTCAAAATTAAAAGAAGGAAAAATATATCTTGTAAGAAATGGAAATAAAATAGAAATAGATATTAATAAATATATTGATGAAGGAGATTTAAGTTCAAATCCTTATGTTGAAAATGAAGATATAATTATTTTTAAAAGGAAAAAGAAATGAAATTGACAGATTTTTTGAAAGTTATAACAAAATGGAGGAAAATTTTATATTTTAATATTATATTTTTAACTTTACTTTCTATAATTCTTGCCTTTATTCTTCCAAAATCTTATTTGGCAACAGCCAGTTTTATTCCCACAACCTCTTTTGTTTTACCTTCTACTCATCTTGAACTTTATTCTTATATAGGAATAAAACCAACACCTTCAAGATTTGGAGAAGTTATAAGCATAGGGGATATATTTGCAAGTTTCCTTAATGAAGAAAAGATTAAAAAAAGAGTAATAGAAAAAACAGATTTAATGAAGAAAGAAAAAATTAAAGATTTAAAAAGGGCATTTGAATGGTTAAGAGAGCATGTAAAGGTAAAAACGAGTCCAGAAGAAATTGTGACTATTTCTGTTTCTACAAGAGATAAAAATTTTTCATGTGATATAGCAAATGCCTATATAGAAGCTTTAAAAGAAGTTACAGAAGAACTTTATTATTCTTACACCAATTGGAAAGTAAAATTTCTTGAAGAAGCAATGCTTGAGGCAAAAAATAAAGTCATTAAAATAGCAGATTCTCTTGCAAATTTAAAAAAGAAATACAATATTTTTATAATTGATAGAGAATATACTTCAACTTATGGTATTTATGCAGAGTTAAAAAAGCAGGAAATTGAAACAGAAATTGAATTAAAAACAATTTTAAGCTATTCTCCTCCTGATAATCCACAAGTTCAAAAATTAAAAGACAAACTTTTAAATATAAAAAACAAAATAAAGGAATTAGAAAATCCTTCAAAACCTCTTGGATTTGGAGGGGTTCTTGGTTCCCCTATTCAAAAACTACCTGATGTTTATTCTCTTCTTTTAAGAACAGAAACAGAATATAAGGCAATGGAAGGTGTTTTTAGTTATCTCTCACAGGAATATGAAAAGGCAAAAGTTGAAGCAACAACAAAATTGAACCTTATAAATGTTTTAAGCAAAGCAGATCCTTTACTTACTGAGAGATTTCCCAAGAAGGGAATAATAATTTTGATGGGGATTTTTATTTCAACGATTTTTGGAATTTTACTTTGTTTTTATTTTGAATTTCTTGAAAACATTGAAAAAATGGAAGAATTTTCTGAAATAAGAAATTTACTTAAAGAGTTTAAGGAAGATTTAAAATTTAAAAAAAGATTTAAAACCTAATTTCAAATTCAAGACCAGTAGTTATTTCTCCTTTCCTTTCTCTTTTGGAATATAAAGAAAATCTCGGATTTAAAAAATATTTTATTAAAAATTCATCCTTATAAAGAGATAAAAAATCATGTTGATATTTTACATAAAGATTTGGTGAAACATAAGTGCCAAAAGTTATTGAAGGAGTCCCACCACTTATTAGGGAAAATTCTGCTATCCTTACTTCTTTTCTAAGCTCGGTTGAAAAAATCTTTTCCCCCATTTGAATTCCACGCATACCAATTTCAGAAAAGGGCTTTATCCCCATTTCCCCCAAGGTAAGGGCTTTTATTAATGTGCTCTCATCAAAGGAAATTGGTTCTGAATAAAGTTTAAAATCTGGCTCCTTTAAATTATTTTTTATTTCAAGAATTATTTTAACATTTTCACCCTGAACTACATAAGGCATTTCTGCTCTTAAAGAAATTTCAGGAATAAATTCCTTTTCCCCTTTTAAAAACATTTTTCCTTCCTTTATATTAAAAACATTACCTATATAAAAAATATTACCTCTTAAAATTTCAAGTTCGCCTTCCATATAATAGTTAATCAAATCCCTTTTTGTAATTCTCATCTCCCCCTTCATCTCAGCATCTATCCATTCATTTAAAATAAAAACTTTTCCGCTACCTTTGAATAAAAGGTCAAGAAAAATTTTACTGGGTGAAGATGAAGGTTTTTCCTTTTTGAAAACAGGCACTATAAATGCTTCGTCAATTTTTAAATTTGAAGAAAGTTTTATTTTATCCTGATCTATAAAAATTTCAAATTTCCCTGTTGCTTTCCCTTCCACAAATTCATAGATTAAAGGAACCCTTTTTAAATTAAGAGAAATTTTAAAATCAGAAAATTTATATCCTTTAAAATTTCCTTCTAAATCCCCCCTAAATTCACCTTCTTTTGAATACCCGTTAATTTTCCCACTAACTTTTTCTTTATCTATATTTAAAAATAAAAAGGAATTGTGGAAAGGAGAAAGGGTATAAACAACTTCTCCCTCACCATTTTCAAGCAATAGATCACCTTTAATTCCCTCTTTATTAATTTTAATATTTGAAGAAATAAAACCCTTATTAAATTCTATAAATTGGAAATTGAAGATTTTCTGTATTTTTAAAATTTCTATCTTGTTAGTTACAATTTCAAATTCATAGTTTTTTAAATTGTAAACAAAACCATCTATTTTTAATTCCCCTCCTCCCACATTACCATTCATACTTAATTCTATCTTATCTTGATTACCTTTTACAGAAATTAAAAAATCAGAAACTTCTATATCATTTAATTTAAAATTATGGGGTTTAGAATAAAAAATTAGATCAAATTTATCTTTATTTCCTTCAAGTTTTAAATTGAAATTGAAAAATCCTGAAATGCGTAAATTTTCCCTTAATTTTAAATTTTCTATATTTATATTCTTTGAATCTAAAATTAATTTAAAGAAATTATTTTTTACATCAAAATATAAATTTGAATTTATAAATCCATTAAAAATTTCTATTTCCTTTAAATTTGCCTCAAAAATATTTTCTTTAAACTTTATATTTATTTTGCCAAGGGAATCAGAAAATAAATAATAATTTTTGCCTTTAAAAAGAGAGCCATTTGTTTCAAAATTTCCTGCAAAGGGAGTATGAAAACTTGTTTTTATAAAAAATAGAGTATCTTCCCTTTTAATATTTAAATTTATTTCGCCTATAAAGAAATTTTTATAATAAAGGGAATCTAAATTAAAGGTAATAAAGTCCTCCCTTAAACTTTTCCTTCCTAAGGTAAACTCTATTTTAGGAATTAAAAAGTTTTTATATTTAAATTCTCTTAAATTTCCATAAGCAACAAAAACATATTCTTTATCCTTTTTCTCATACATTCCAAAAATTTCCCCATAAGATTTTGCAAGATATGGTAAATTATTTTCTCTATCCAATTTAATATTGAATCTCATTCTTTCTGGATACAAGCCCTTTGCATAAAATTCTATCCCCTCATATTTAAGATTTAATGTTTCAATCTCTGCCTTTTTTTCTTTAAAAAATATGGAGAATTTACTAAATCCCTTTATTTTTTTGAAATTATCAAAATCTAAATTATCAAAATAAATTTCTGATTTTAAAAAATTTTTAGTTATTTTAATTTCATTTATAATTTCAAAATTAAACAAATGCCCTTTAAATCCATAACTCCCTTTTATAAAACTTGCAACTTCTACATAAATTTTATTTAAATCTTTAAAATTTTTTACCCTTCCAGAAAGAGAAATTTCTCCCCTCTTTTCTTTTCCTTCAAAATAAACTATATCAATATCCTCATCTTTAATTTTAATTTTCCCTTCAAAATTTTTAAAGAGAAAATCATAAATTTTTATGTTTTTCAATTTTAATTCAATAAAGGGATAATAAACTTCAATTTCCCCTTTTGCTTTAAAAATTTCATTTTCCAAATTTATTATTTTAAAACTCTGTCTTTTAAAGTTACCATCAATAATTACCTTTAAATAAAAGGTATATGGATAAAAAGAATATAATTCTAAAAAAGAAAAGAAATTCATTTTTTTAGAAAATTTAATAAAACCCTTAATTTTTTTAAATTTGTAAGTTTTATCTTTGCTTTTGAATTCCAAAAAATCTATTTTGAAATTTTCTATAAAAAAAGAAGGTAATGAAAATTCTTTCTTTTCCCCATCTTTTTCTTCTTTTAAAAAAATGTTTTGATTAAATATAAAGGTATCACAAGATAAATTATCTATGCTTTTTTTCATAAAAAGAGAAATAAAATCATAATTTAAACTTAATTTTTTTATTAAAAATACATCTTCTACCATTATTTTTTCAAATTTTAAACCCTTAAAAATATTTAAGCTGTAACCTTCTATTTTTACCTTCTCACCCCATCTTTTATAAAGAAAATTTACGATATCCCTTTTTGCTTTTGTATAAGCATAAAAATATGAAATTATGAAAAGAAAAACAAGAGCTAAAAATGTCCCTAAATATGTTAAAAACTTTTTAAAGAATCTCATCAAATTTTAAAATAAGAGCAGGAATTTTATCACTAATTTTTTTAAGGTCTTCAAACAAAATATGGTCTTCAAGAATTATTTTAAAATCCTCAAGAATAAATTCATAGATATTTTGTAAAGGGGTGGGTAATTTCAAATTTTTCATATATATTGCCCTTAATGCAGAAATTAATTCAAGTGTTAAAATACCTTTTAAATTTTCAAGCATTTCAAAAAGTCTTAAAGAGGAATTTGCACTCATACTAACAAAATCTTCCTGGTTTAAGGAAGTTGGCAAACTATCGGTACTGTGTGGGAAAGAAAGAGTTTTGTTAAAGGAAGCAAGAGCACTTGAAAGAACATGTATAATCATGTATCCCGAAGAAAGACCTTCATCCTTTGCAAGAAATTTCGGTAAAATATTTTCATCTACTCCCATTAATTGAAATATTCTCCTTTCAGAAAAATTGCCCAGAATAGAAATGAGTATTGCAAGGATATCTGATGAAACTGAAATTCTTTGACCGTGAAAATTACCTCCAAATATTACTTTTTTATTCTTTATAATTGGATTATCAGATACAGCATTCATTTCAGAAATTATTACTTTCTCTAAAAATTTTTTAAATTCTAAAATTGTTCCAAATATTTGGGGGATACATCTTAAAGTATAAGGATCTTGAACACTTTTCCTCAATCCAATTTTCTTATATCCCTTTAAAATCTTTTTAAAAATTTTTGAAATAAAAATTTGTTCTTTTGAATTTCTTATTTTCCCAAGTAAAGGTTCAAATGATAAAATATCACCGTCAAGGGCAACAAAAGAAAGGGTTGAAGAAAGAAGGGCAAGCTTAAATAAATTTTCAAATTCAAAAAAGGAATGAAGTAAAAGGGATAGAGAAAATTGAGTTCCATTTATTAGGGCTATGCCCTCTTTTTCCTTAAGCTTATAGGGTTTCACATCTTTTTTCTTTAAAATCAAATAAGTGGGTAAAATTTCTTTGTTTTGAAGAACATAACCTTCACCAATAAGAGAAAGTCCTATAAAGGATAAGGGAGCAAGATCTCCTGATGCTCCAACAGAACCCTTTAATGGAACAAATGGAACTATATCTTTATTTAAAAATTCAATCATTTTTTCTATAAGTTCAAAACTTACACCAGAAAAACCCTTTAAAAGTGAATTAATCCTTAAAAAAAGAGCACCTCTTACAACTTCAGGAGGTGCTGCATCCCCCCATCCTACTGCATGGGTTCTTAAAATATTTTCCTGAAATAAAATCATCTTTTCTTTTGGAATAATTTTATCAGCAAGTTTTCCAACTCCTGTATTTACCGAATAAATTATTTTACCTTTATTTAAAAGTTTCTCAAAATCCTCTCTATTTTTTCTCACACAATTTTCTAATTCTTTTGAAACTTTTATCCCCCTTTTAAAATAAACAACTTTTTTATAGATTTCTAAATTAATTCCTTTTTTATCAATTTCAATCATCTTAAAATAAACTCATTTGTTTCCTTTCTTTAATTTCACCTTCCTCAATCTCTTCTCCTAAAACATATATTTTACCATAAACACCATCATATCCTGGAATTTTCTTCACCTTTTCTTCTCTAACATTTTTAATTCCCTTTGCAACTTTAAAATTAAATCTTTTCTCTATTTCTTCAATTGGAACATTCAAAAGTATTTCCATCTCATTCCCAAAATACAAAACCATCTTCATATATTCATTTTTTACCTCTTTTGTTTCCTTACCAAAACCTATTGCTTCTGATATTATCTCATCAAGTGGAACTAAACTTTTATAGGGTATAAATTTTTCTGGCTTCTCACCTTCTTTTCTTTGGGATAGCATAATAACCCTGTGTAAAACACCTATTGTAAGAGGTTTTTCACAAACAGGACATAAATAACCATTCTTTTTTGTCTCTTCAGGATGCAATGAAACATTACATTTTCTATGACCATCATAATGATATTTACCTTCTTCAGGATAAAATTCTATCGTAAATAAAAATTTCTCATTGTCCTTTTTTTCAAGAACTTCTTTTATTTCAAAATAATCCATCCTTTCTTTAAAACAATTTGCTTCCCTTCCTATTCTTAAAGGGGAATGAGAATCTGAATTTGAAACAAGGGAAAATCTATCAATTTCCTTTATCCTCCAGTTCATTTTTGGGTCAGAAGAAAGTCCTGTTTCTAATGCTGTTATTTTTTCTGTATATTTCCCAAAACACTCATATATGCTATCAAAACCAGAATTTGAACCATAAAGGGAAAACCAAGGTGTCCATATATGTGCTGGAATTATCATAATTTCTTCAGAAATTGAAAGAACCAATTCCATAAAATTTTCTGCATCAATAGAAAGAGTTGGTCTTCCATCACTTTCTAAGGAACCATATAAAGAAACTTTTTTATTAAATTTATCAACCTTTTCAAAATCAGGAAAACATAACAAAATATGTATTTTTCTTGTTTTACCATATTTTGAATACACTAAACTCACCTCACCAGATAGAATAAAGTCAACTCCATTATATTCAAAAAGTCCTTTTAATCCACTTTTTAATGTATTTTTTAAAATTTTTAACCATTCAGGATGAGTTATATCACCTGTTCCAAGAAGATTTATGCCTTTAACTTTAGCGAATTCAGAAAGTTTTTCAATATCCATATCAGAACTCGTTGCTCTTGAATATTTTGAATGAATATGCAAATCTGCTATATACATTATTTTAAAGCAACGACAACCATTCTTATTGTTGTTTCATCAATTTCCTTAAAGGTTTTAAAATCAAAAAAGTAAATTTCTTTAAAAAGGCATTTTTTTAAAATTTTTTCTATCTCATCAGGGAAATATGCCTTTTCCTTATGGACCTCTTCTATTAGAAAACTTTCATTTTCCTTTTTCAAATGTAAAAGAAGTTTAAGAGTTGATATTCTATTTTCTTCATCCCATTCATTTCTCCATATTGAATATAAATTGTCTACTTCTTTAACTGTTACAGAATTACCCCATATTTCTTTTAATGAATAATAGGTATTCATATCAAATATAAAAATCCCCTCATCTTTAAGAACACTTTCTACATTTCTAAAACATCTTTCCATATCTTTTATATCAAGAAGATAATTTATACTATCAAAAAAGGAAAAGGCAGCATCAAATTTGTCCTTTAAACATATATTCCTCATATCCATATTTAAAAGAAAAACATTTTTAAAATTTTTTAAATTTTTTTTAGCAATTTCAAGCATTTTTAAAGAAAGATCAATTCCAACTACATGAAAACCCATTTCTGCAAGATACTTTGTAGGCACACCTGTTCCACAGGCAATATCAATTATTTTTTTAGGTTCTCTTCCAAAAAATTCACAAATTTTTATAAAATATTCCACCCAACTTTTATAATCTATATTTTGCATTAAAATATCATAATAGGGTGCTATCTTATTAAAAATTTCTCTCAATTTTAATTATAATCTCCTTTTAATAACTTTTTCAAATTTTTCAAAAAATTCATCAATTCTTGAATAATCTATTATAAAAGGGGGGGAAAGGGCAAGGACTTCAAAATTTTTGCCTTCAAGAAGTGTTAAAATTTTCTCCTTATATAGTAATTCTTTCCATATTTCTTTTGCCTTATCAATTTCAATTCCTACAAGAAGTCCCTTTCCTCTTATATTTTTTATAATTTTATAT
Organism: uncultured bacterium; assembly: GCA_964623395.1. Taxonomy (GTDB): domain Bacteria; phylum Hydrothermota; class Hydrothermia; order Hydrothermales; family Hydrothermaceae; genus JBDRZD01. The sequence goes on from CAZUSI010000021.1 coordinate 19,562, forward strand.
TTCTCTTTTAATTCATAAAATTTTTTAAAAATATAATCTCCCTTTAAAATTATATCCTTTTCAAAATTTATCTTTTTTAATTTATCTAAAACTTTAATTGCTATAAAGGAAGAAAAGGGATGTCCTCCAAAAGTTGATGCATGAAGCGTTTCTTCTGTATCTTTTTTCCAAACCTCCATTATCTCTTTTTTACCAACACATGCTGAAAGTGGAAATCCAGAAGCAATTCCTTTACCAATACATATTATATCAGGTTTTAAATCAAACCATTCAAAGGCAAAAAGTTTCCCAGTTCTTCCAAGACCTGTAAATATTTCATCAAGTATAAGAATTAAACCTTCTTTCCTGCATATTTCATATAAATCTTTTAGAAAAAATGGAGGTGGGACATTTATACCGCCTCTTACCTGTATTGGTTCAACTATAACTGTGGAAATAGAAAATTTTTTTATTAAATTTTTAATTTTACAGATAATTTTTTCTGCATGAATTTCATTTTCAGGGAAAGGAAGAATTTTTATTTTTTTGTAGAGAAAAGGTAAAAAAAATTTTTTTTGAAATCTATCTGTAATAGATAAAGACAATCCCGTTAAACCGTGATAGGAATTTTTAAAGGAAATTATATAACCTTTTTTTGTATAAAGGTATGCAGTTTTTAAAGCAATCTCAATTGCTTCAGAACCTGTATTTAAAAAAATAGCTTCATAATCTTTCCCCAATAAATTACATATTTTTTCAGCAAGTTTAACCCTATAAAAATTACTGAAAAGATCAGAAAGTCCATGAATTAGAATTTCTTTATTTTTTATAATATCTTTAAAAATAAAATTAGGTGAATGTCCAAAATTCATTACTCCAAAAAAGGAAGTCATATCAAGATATTTTTTTCTTTCTGTATCCCAAAAATAAACTCCTTTTGCTTTTTTTAAAAATATATGGGGAAAATCTTTTATTTTTAAAAACATTGCAGGAGATTC
>CAZUSI010000022.1:0-5373 GCA_964623395.1 uncultured bacterium
GAAGGAGTTATAAAAGCATGTGAAGAAGGATTTAAGATTTTAGAAAAAGGTGGCTGCGCAGTTGATGCAGTTTGTGCTGCTGTTGAATGTATGGAAAATGAAAGTTATTTCAATGCAGGATACGGTTCATCTCCAAATATAAATTGTGAAGTAGAACTTGATGCTGCAATAATGATAGGAAATGATTATAGATTTGGTGCTGTTGCAGGAATTAGAGGATTTAAAAATCCTATACTCATTGCAAGAAGGGTTTTGGAAAAAACACCCCATGTTCTTTTAGTAGGTGAAGGGGCAGAGGAATTTGCAATTTCAGAAGGATTTAAGAGGGAAAATTTATTGACTTATGAAAAACTATTAATGTATGAGAAAGCAAGGAGTGAAAACAAAACATTTATTACTCATCTATTAGGAAGTGATACTGTTGGTGCATGTGCAGTTGATAAAGATGGAATTATTGTTTCAGGAACATCAACAGGTGGAATATTTTTAAAGATGAAAGGAAGGGTTGGAGATACACCATGTCCTGGATGCGGAACATATGCAACACCTATTTGTGCTGTTTCAGCAACAGGTTTTGGGGAATCAATTATGAAAGTTGTTCTCTCAAAATTTGTTTGTGATGAAGTTGAAAGAGGAGAAAGTATTTTAAATGCATGCAAAAAGGCAATTTTTGAACTTGAAAGAAAAGTAAAGGGTTTTGGAGGAGTAATAGGAGTAACAAAAAATGTTGATTTTGGTTTTTATAAAAATACAGAGACAATGCCAGTTGCCTTTATTAAAAAAGGTGAAAAAAATATAAATTTTGAAATTTAAGGAGGTTTTTATGAATGAAAAAATATATGAAGAGTTAAATAGGGCAAGTGGATGGATGAAATTCTTAGGAATTCTTTCTATAATATCCGGTGCATTAACTGCTCTATCTCTTGTAGGAATAATAGTTGCATGGTTACCAATATGGCTTGGTGTTTTACTTTATCAAGCAGGTAATCTTGCAAATTCTGCATTTTTTTTAAAAGATGAAGCAAAATTCTTACAATCAATATCAAAAATAAGGCTAATATTTATGATTCAAGGAATAATAGCGATAGTAGGTTTTGCTATTTCTTTAATTGTTTTAATTATTATATTAACAACAGGGGCACTTATAAGTCTTTTAGGATACTAAATTTCAATTTTTAAAATTCTGAATTTTTCCTTTAAAATTGGATTTTCTATGATATATGAATTTTTTATATTTTCCTTTAAAGGTAAAATGGCATAAAAATTTTTTTCTTTTATATTCTTTCTTTTTAAAATTTCAATTATTCTTTTATAATTTGCACCTTTTGATACAAATGCATCCCCTTTTATTTCCTCCATATTCATTATATCTTCCCTTATAATTTCTAAATTTCTAAGATTTAAGATTATTTTTATTTCTTTTAAAAATATTCCCTTTTTTAAGTTCCTTTCAATTGCATATACATATTTATGAGGATTTAAAATTGATATTATAATTCCAGGGAATCCTGCACCACTACCAATATCAGTTATTTCATTTTCTTCAATAAAATTTGAAATCAACATTGAATCTAAAAAATGTTTTCTTGCTATAAATTCTTTATCCTTTTTTGAAACAAGATTTATCTTTTCATTTTCTTCAATTATCTTTTTATAATAAATTTCAAATTTTTCTTTATAAATTAATTTTTCAGGAAAATCTCTTTTTAAAAAATCAAAGAAAATTTCAATGTCTTCCATTTCTTATCCTTTTCTTTAAAATTCTTTTTCCATAAACATCAGAAAGAAATATATCACCACATGTTATTGAAAAGGGAATATATGGATTTTCTTCATAAAAATTGTAGGAATTTAAATTTGATGAAGCTCCTTTGATTTTCCCCCAAATTTCTTCAAGGGAAGAAAAAACAAAAATTAAATTTTTTATTTCTTTTTTATCCTTATTCTTATAAAGTATAAATCCCTTTTTTACTTCAAAGGATAAGGGAGATTTAAATTCTATATCCTCTATTATTAAAATGCTATCCTTTATTTCTTCTTTTTCTTCTCCATAGACAAATAAGTTTGTTATAAAGGGAAATGGTTTTGAATATAAAGCACATCTTGCATGTCCATTTGAATTTGAAAAATTATAAACGGGTTCCCTTTTTAACAAAAAATTTTTTAAAATTCCATCCTCTACTAAAATTACTTCTTTTGATTTAACACCTTCATCATCATATATTAAATATCCTGAAAGTGGTTTTTCATTAAAATATTTTATATCTGGTTTATCATAAATTTTAATATTTCCCGTTATCTTTTTATTTATTTTTTCAAAAAAATTTTTTAAAATTTCACAATTATCTTTACTTAAAGTTAAATTGTTTTTTACAAGGTTTGAAATGAATTTTGCAGAAGATATTCCCTTTAAAATTAAATCACCTTTATATTCTTTTATCTCTTCACCACTTACATATTCCCTAAAATCTTTTAAAAATTTATTTATTTCTTTTAAATTGTTTTCATTTAAAATTTCAGAAATTTTATATCCAAAGAATTCTCTTGAATTTTGATAATATTTCCCTTCTTTATCAAAATCAAAAACTTCTAATTTTAAAAGGAAATAATTTCTTTCCTTTAAAATTTCAGTTCCTTCTGTATTTAAAATTATCCTTTCAATTTTTATTTTATAAAAATGAATTTTAAAATTATAAAAACCTTTAAAATTTATTCCTTTTAAAAATTTTTCAAGATTTCTTTTAAAATTTTTATTCTCTATTTCATCAATTATTTTTTCCTCATATTTATTTATTTCCTCTTTTGAAAAAGAATAAGAGGTATCTTCCTCTAAAAATGCAGTTTCTTTTTTCTTTTTTTCGTAAAAATCACTAACAGCATTTTTGTAGGCAAAATCTGTCATTTTCCAAAAGATATTTTTTATTCCTTCTTCATCATCTTCTAAGGGCAGTTTTGGATACAAAAAGTTTTGATAATCTTCATCTGTTAAGAAAGTTTGGGGAATTTTTGTATTTACTCCATCATTTTTATAATCACCAACCCTTAATTCCACATAAGGAACTCTTGATTTTGTTTCTCTTTCTTCAACAAGTTTCCCATCTGAATATTTAATATAATGAAAATTTATTTTATCCAATCTATAAAGGATAAAATATGGTTTAATTTCAAAATTTTCATTTAAATAATCATAATTTCTTTTGATTTCCTTTTTTAAAAATTCCTTTATTTGAAGAAATAATAAAAATATCATTAAAAATTTCATGGTTTTGGAATTAAAGGAGCACTTAAATAGCTCTTTTCTTTTTTTGTAAGTTCCAATTCTCTTATTAAAACTGATGGTGATGAAATTGAAACAGGAATAATTCCCGATTCTGCTCCACAAAATCCATTGTAAACTTTTTCATCATCTCCAAGAAAAATAATATTTTTTAAAGAAATAAGTGGTGTTCCACCAAATCTTATTCCCCTTATATATTCTTCTTTTCCATCAATGTATATTCTTTTTGCTACAATTGGTTCTGATTCAAATGTTTCAATTGTAAATTTTGTTGTTTGTGTTCTTCCTTCACTAATTTTTTCAATTATTATTCCATATTCCTTATCTTGGTTTATACATTCCTTTATTAAAATTTTTTTTAAAGAATCAAACGGTATAGGATTTAAATTTTCAATTATAAGATTACTTTGTCTTGGACAAGGTGGTTCAAAGGAATAGGAAATGTAAAAGGGTGATGCTCTTGCATGTCCATTTGAATTTTTAAAATTTAAGAGTGGTCTTCTTGAAAGTAGAAAATTTTTTAAAACTCCCTTTTCTACTAAGATAGCATTTTTTCCCCTTATCCCTTCTTCATCAAATTTATAAAACCCACTTAAAGGAAATTTTTTAAAATATTTTAAATTTGGATTGTCATAAACATTTATAAATTCAGGTAATATTTTTTCCCCTATTTTTTCTTTAAATATTTCTCCTTCAATCCTTGACCTTTGTCTATGACCTTCAAGTCTATGCCCTAAAATTTCATGAAAGAAAACACCTGATGCAGGTGATTTTATTAAAACAGGACCCTTATATGCTTCTTGAACTTTTGCCTTCTTTAAATTCTTAACATTTTCAATTATTTTCTTTGATAAATTTAAAAGTGAATCCTTTGAAGGTATTTCATCTTCCTTATAAAAAAATATGTTTTCAAAATCAGATACCCACATTCCATCGTCTGCTTTAGCTTGCGCATTTATATAAATATAATTGTAATTTCTTATTTCAAATATTTTTCTTCCTTCTGTATCAACAAAATATTTCTTATAATTTATGCTACTATAACTTACTTTTCCTGAAAGAATTTCTTTTTCGCTTTTAAAAATTTTTGAAATTTCCTTTATGATTTTTTTAATATTTTCCTTATTTATTTTTTTATAACTTTCTTTATCAATATAAATTTCAGGAACTTCTTTTGTAAATGAAGGTAAGGTATCATATTCTATTTCCTGAATTTTTTTTGCCTTTTTTTCAAGATATCTTATTTTTGAAATTTGGTAATTTCTAAATGTTATTTTTTTAATTGTTTCTTTAGTTAATGTATCCTCATAAAAGGGTATTTCAAAATTTCTTATAATATGTGTTATTGTATTTTCTTCTTCCATTGGAGAATAGAATTCATCAGGATATATAGAACTATCAAAATAATAATCTCCCAATCTTATTCTTGAACCAAAATAACCTCTTTTACTTTCAAATTCACTTATTATATTTCCAAAAGATGCTTCAATTTCTTCCTTTTCTTCAAAAATTAATTGATATTCCATATAATAAGGAGGAATTTCTTCCTTTTTTAAATCCATAAAATTCTTTTTAAGTTCTCTTTCCAAAAAATTTAAAAAATTGTAAGGAGGAATTAAAGAGAAAATAAATAAAATTTTAATCATAAGTTTAATTATAAGGTATTTTACCTTTATAATTTAATTATGTTTTTAATTTTTTTAATTTTAATATTTTTGGGATGTCATTTTGAAGAAAAAATTTATAAAAAAGATAAGGAATTTATAATAAAAGGGACTTATCCATATCAAACTTTTAGTTTAAGAGAAGGTGAATATGAAAAATTGGTTCTTTCTTTAAGAAAGAAAATAGAAAAAAAACCAGAAATTTTTGATGAAATTGTTAAAACACATTTTGATATTTATTATCCTCCTTTTAAATATCATATAACGATGATTGATAGGGAAAGAAAAAATCTTGTGATAAAATATTTTTCAAGATTTTTAAAACATGAAATCTATGCAGGTATTGGAGTTCAATTTATTTATAATCTAAGAGAAAAAAAATTTATTAAAATTTATGTTGATTTAATTCCACTTGAATAAATTTATTTTTCT
>CAZUSI010000022.1:5473-20244 GCA_964623395.1 uncultured bacterium
CCATGGTTGACAAAATGATTTAAAAAACTTTATAATTTTTTATAATGAAATTATTTTTATTTATATTTTCTTTTTTACCTAAGAATTTGCCTCATCCTGATTCCTTTGATTTTGCAATTGCAATATCTGTTCAAGTGAATATGGAATTTCATCCCTGTAAGTGTGGAAATCCTCCATTTAGAGGAGGGGATATTGGAAGAAGAACAACAACTATTAAAGAACTTAAAAAAATATACAAGGATAAAATTTTATATTTTGATGCAGGAAATTTTGTAAAAATAACTCCTTATGAACCTTATGCTCCTTCTGTCTTTTCAAAAATTGCAAAGGAGATGAAGATTGATGCAATGGGAGTTGGATATTATGAGCAATTTGGTGGAGAAATATATTTGAAAAAATGGGCAGATAAATTTCCATTTGTTAGCTTAGTTCCAAAACTTTCCTTTATTCCAAAAGAAAAAATTTTTAAAATTAAAGATTTTAAAATAATATTCACATCATATTCTCCTTTATATGAAAAAGAAAGTTCTCCTGTGAACGATTATTTTGAAAATACAATAGAAGATAAAAACTTTTATGTTTTTTCATCCTGTAATATGGCTCCTCATGTTTTTCAAAATTTACCTTCAAACCTTTTATACATTTATGGTTCTCATCATAAATTTGAAACAATTATTGATACATTAAACTATAAATTTATTTATATAACACCTGCAAGATATGGACTTTATTTTCCAGTTCTTTTCTTTAAATATATAAATGGAAAATTTAAAATAAAATATTTCCTGGAAATTCCAATGGATTCAAATGTTTCATCAGATAAAAATATAGATAAATTAGAAAAGGAATTCCAAGACCAGAAAAGGAAATATGAGGAGCAAAGGGAAAAAGAGATAGAGGAGAGGATTAAAAGATAATTTTTAATATTTTTATCTTTGTTGCCTTTGCTCTAAATCCCTTTTTTCTTCTATAATTTTTCTTTGGTTTATATTTAAAAACAATTATCTTTTTTAATTTAGTATGTTCAACTATTTGCCCTATAACCTTTGCTCCATCTATATAAGGTGTTCCAATCCTTATATCACCATCCTTTTTTATCAAAAGAACTTTATCAATTTCAATTTCTTTCCCTTCTTTTTCATCTATAAGGGGAACTATTACATTTTCGCCCTCTCTTACATAAAATTGAAATCCCTTATACTCAACAAGTGCCCACATTATTTTCCTCCTTTTTCTTCAAAAGGAGTCTCAAAAGTGGCTTCTTCTTTTTCTTCTTGTAAAGGTTTTAATTTTATTAATTCTTCAATTTTTGATTGAATTACTGGTTTTTTAACTATTACTTTTCTTGGAGAAATTATTGCAGATAAAAGGGCTGTGAGCATGAATATTCCTACAAGTGTCCATGTTAATTTTTGAAAAAATGTTGGAGCCCCTCTTACACCGAGTATATCCTCAGCAGCACCTCCTCCAAAAACTGATGAAAGTCCTGCCCCTTTTGTTTGCTGAACAAGAACCACCATTATAAGTAAAATTGCGCAGATTATATGAACTATTAAAAGTAATGGCTTTATCATTTTAAACTCCTTATTGAGTTTTTAATTATACTTAAAAATTCTTCCTTTTTCAATGATGCACCACCAACAAGTCCTCCATCAATTTCAGGATGTGAAATTAATTCTTCTATATTTTTTGAATTTATACTTCCTCCATATAAAATCCTTGTTTTTTCTCCTTTTTCCTTTCCAAAAATTTCCTTTATTCTTTCCCTTATAAATCCCTGCATTTCTCCAGCAATTTCAGGAGTTGCTGTTTTTCCTGTTCCTATTGCCCATACAGGTTCATAAGCAATTATAAATTCATCTTCTTCTTTTAAAAATTTTAATCCTTCTTGAATCTGTTTTTCAACAATTTCCTTATGGATATTTTTTTCTCTTTCTTCTATTGTTTCACCAACACATAATATTGGGACAATCTCTTCTTCTATTGCTGCTTTTAATTTCTTTGCTATCATTTCATCATTTTCCCCAATTATTTTTCTTCTTTCAGAATGTCCAACAATTACATATTTAATACCAATTTCTTTAAGCATTTTTGGAGATATTTCACCTGTATAGGCACCTTCCTTTTCATAAAAAACATTTTGGGCACCAAGATAAATTTTTGAATCTTTTAATAAAATTGAAGCAACATAAAGGGATGTAAATGGAGGAAAAACTGCAATATCAATTTTTTCAAAAATTTCCTCTTCTATTTCATCCTTTAATTCCTTTAAAAATTTTTCTGTCTCTTTAATTCCCTTATTCATTTTCCAATTGCCTGCAATTAGTAATTTTCTCATAAAAGCTCCTTTAAAGGTTTAAAACTTTTTCTATGTATTTTTGAAATTCCATAAATTTTTATTCTTTCAATATGTTCTTTTGTTGGATAACCTTTATGCCTTTCAAATCCATATTCTGGATAAATTTTTGCATAATTTTCCATTATTTTATCCCTTTTTACCTTTGCTAAAATCCCTGAAAGTGCAATAGCATCTATCTTTGCATCTCCTTTTATAATTCCCTTTTGTTTAAAATTTAAACCTTCTATTTCAAATCCATCAACAAGAACGAAATCAAAAGGAACTTTTAATTTTTTTAGGGCAATTTTCATTGCAAGGAAAGTAGCATTTCTTATATTTATCCTATCAATTTTATAAGGGGATACTATTCCAAAAGAAAATTTTATTCCTTTTATTTTTTTAACCTTTTCATATATTTTTTCCCTTTGTAAAGGAGAAAGTTTTTTTGAATCTGCAAGCCCCCTTATTTTTATATTATCAGGAATATAAGAAGCACAGGCAACAATAGGTCCTGCTATGCATCCTCTCCCTGCCTCATCAACCCCAACAGGAAATTTAGAGGAAATTCCAAAATATCTTTCAATAAACTCTTTTGCCTTAAACAATTTTTAATCCCTTTTTTCTTTTATTTTTGCCTTTTTACCAATTTTTTCCCTTAAATAATAAAGTTTTGCCCTTCTTACCTTACCTTTTCTTTTAACCTCTATTTTTTCAATAAGTGGTGAATGAAGAGGAAAAGTTTTTTCAATTCCTATTCCCTGTGTTATTTTTCTTAAAGTAAATGTCTCATTAATTCCCCTTCCCCTTCTTCTTATTACAATTCCTTCAAAAGGTTGAACTCTTACCTTTTCCACAAGTTTTTTTGTTTTTGTATCCTCTTTTAATTCCGTTATTCTCATATAAACTCTTAAAAGGTCACCTGGACCAAATTGGGGAATATCCTTTTTTAAATATTCCTTTTCAATTTCAAATATTTTTTGATTCACTTTCAACCTCCTTTTTTACTTCTTCAAGAATTTTAATTTCTTCTTCATTTAAATTTTCTAAAAGGTCAGGTCTTCTTAAAAGAGTTTTTTTAAGCGCCTCTTTTTTTCTAAATCTTTCTATTTCCTTATGGTTTCCTGAAAGTAAAACATCAGGGACCTTATAACCTTCAAACTCTCTTGGTCTTGTATAAACAGGATAACCTAATATTCCTGAAAAAAAGGAATCACCCTCTGCTGAATCAAAATCAGAAAGTGCATTTGGTAAAAGTCTTGATATTGCATCTACAAATACAAAACATGCACCTTCTCCCCCTGATAAAACATAATCACCAATAGATATTTCCATATCAATATAATTTTTAAATCTTTCATCAACCCCTTTATATCTTCCACAGTAAAGAATTAAATGTTCCTTTTTTGAAAGTTCATTTATAATTTTTTGATTTAACCTTATACCGGATGCTTCAAATAATATTACTATGCTTTTTTCTTTTTTCAATTTTCTCAAACTTCTTACAAGTGGTTCTATCTTTAAAACCATTCCTGCTCCACCACCGTATTGATAATCATCAACTTCTTTTGGGCCATCTGCAAAATCTCTTAAATTATGTATATTTATCTCCAAATTTTTTAATTCTAAGCATCTTTTTATAGGACCAAAAGAAAAGGCAACTTCAAAAAATTCAGGAAAAAGTGTAACAATATCTATTTTCATAATCCCTCAGGCAAAATTGCAACTATTTTTTCCTTTTCTAAATCTATTTTTTTAATGTATTTTTTAACACCCGGCAAAAATATTTCTTTTCCATTTTTTAATTTCACAACAAAATAATCATAAACTTTTCCCTTTAACACCCTTTCCAAAATTCCTATTTCTTCGTCATTTTCATTAAATACATTAAGACCTTCAAGATCAAATATATAATAACCTTCTTTTTCAAAATCTATCAATTTTTCCCTCTCAACAAATAGATAATGTCCTTCAATTGCTCTTGCCTTTTCTATGCTATCTATATTTTCAAATTTAAAAATGAAGCGACGCCCACAGAATTTTACCTTTTGAATTTTCAGTTTCCTTTTTTCACCTTTGTATTCTATATAAAAGTATTTGTATTTTTTTAAACTTTTTAAATAAGGTGTCTCTGGAATTACAATTACTTCTCCTTTTTTCCCAAAAGTTTTTTTTATCCTTCCTACACAAACAAGTCCTCTATATCTCACTCTAATATTTCAAGCATTGCCCTTTTACCCTTCCTTGAAGCGGCTGCAGCAAGTAAAGTTCTGAGTGCTTTTGCTGTTTTTCCCTCTTTTCCTATGACTTTTCCAAGGTCAGCAGAGGAAACCTTAAGTTCATAAACAACAACTCTTTCCCCTGGGATTTCCTTTACAGAAACTTGTTCAGGGTTATCCACTATATGTTTAACAACAAATTCAAGTAATTCTTTCATTTCACTCACCTCCTTTTAGAGAATTTTTTGTGGGCGTCGCTTCATATAATTTCTTATAAAGTTTTAAAAGGGATTTTACCCTGTTTGTAGGTTGTGCTCCCTTTTTAGTCCATTCCTTATACTTTTCTAAATCTAATTTAAATCCTTCTTTTTTAAGAGGATCATAAAAACCAATTATATCACAGAATTTTCCATCTCTTTTATTTTTTGAATCAGTTACTATAATCCTGTAAAAGGGTCTTTTGTTTTTGCCCATTCTTAAAAGTCGTATTTTTACCATTTTTGTTTTCTAAAAAAGTTTTTTATTATAAAGGAAAAAAATTTTATTTGCAAATATCTTAATTAAAACTTTATAATAAATTTTTAATGAAAAAAATACTTAAATATTTTAGTGGTCTTAGGTTAAAAATCTTTATAATTATTTTTTTATTTTCTCTCCTTATAATTTTTATTTATTCCTATTTTTATATAAAAAATACAAATAAACTTTTAAGGGAAAATTCTGAAAAAATTGCAGGAGTTGCAAAAAATGTTCTTTCAAAGGAAATTGAAATGTTCATTTTTACAGGTGATTCAACATTTATTTCTCCTATAATAAGAAGTCTTTTAAAAGACCCATTAATTTTAAAAATAGTTATAAAAGATTCTTTAAATAACGAAATTTTAAATTTTTCTAAGGAATCCCTTTTAAAAGAGAAAAGTTTGTTTTTCTCTTACCCTGTTTTTACTAAACTTCAAGAAAAAAACATTCTTTTAGGTAATATGGAAATTTATATAAGTGCATATGGAATAATAAAAGAAAGAAACAAAGGGATATTTTTATCTTTTATATTGGGGATAGTTATAATAATTTTTGGTTTTATTTTTTCCTTTTTTGTTACAAACTTTTTCTTTAAAATAATTGAGAGGATAAAGATAAGTTTAATAGAGATAGCAAAAGGTGAAGCAGACCTTACAAAAAGAATAGAAATAAAAGAGGATGCTGAATTTAAAGAAATTGCCAATTCCTTTAATAACTTTATTGAGAGTCTTTCAAAAAGAATATTTATTACAAAAGCTACTGCTTCAAAGTCAATTGAGTTTTCTGAAAATGTTTCAAGTGCAATAGAAGAGATTACTGCTTCTTCTAATGAAGTGACCGATACCGTTCAGAGAGTTGCCCATATGGCTACTGAAAGTGCTAAAAATGTTCTTGAGGCTTCAAGATCTGTTAAAGAACTTTTAGATTTAGCCCTTACAACAAATGAAGAGGCAAAAGAAATGCATAAAATTGAAGAATATTCTTATACACTTGCGCTTGAAGGAAGGAAGATTTCTGAAAATGTGAGTGAGGAACTCGGAAAAGTTACAAATGCTTTTAATAAGTTAAGAGAAAGTGTAGATAACCTTAGTGTTCTTTTAAAGGATATACTTGAAATATCAAATACAATTACAATATTTATGAGGAGGACAAATTTACTTTCCTTAAATGCTTCAATTGAAGCAGCAAGGGCAGGATTTTATGGAAAGGGCTTTTCAATTGTTGCAAATGAAATAAGAAAACTTGCAGAAGATTCCTCAATTTATGCTGAAAAAATACAAGAAGTTGTTGAGAGAATAAAAGTTTTACTTGAAGAGCATACAAAGAATTTGGTTGAAAATCAAAAAATAATAGAAAATGCAAAGGAAGTGGTTTTAAAAGCAGCAAATCAACTTAAAAAGATTGCAGACCAGTCAGAAGAAGCAATGGAAAAGATAGAAAAGATTACAAAACTTACAAATGTTCAAAAAGAAGAAATAGAAAAACTAGCTCTTTTTATGGATAAAGTTGGTCAAGCAGTTGAGGAGGTTAGTGTTGCTTCTGAAGAGATTGCAGCAAGTATGGAGGAACAATTAGCTTCCTTAGAGGAAATATCTGCAAGCACACAAGAACTTGCTCATGTAAGTGAGGAATTAAAGGAAAGTTTAAGGGGTTTTAAAATTGAATAAAAAATTTTTATCTTTCATATTAATTTTATTTTTTTCCTGTTTTAAAAATTCATTAATTGATAGAATTTTAGAAGATTATTTTCCCCTTTATATAGGATTTAGGAGTAAATTTTTGAACTCCCGTGATGGAGAAATATATTATATAGAAGTTACTAAGGATACTTTAATTTTAGGTGAAAATTCAAAGGAACTTTCTTTTTTGGGAGAAAGAAATTATTTTTTAAAAAAAGATGCCTTTTTAAAAAGATACTTTAAAAAAATTTTCTATTCAGGAGAAAATGAATATTTAATTGAAGAAAATTTTTTACATTTCATTCCATCTATTTTTATAAAGGGAGAAATTATAATTGATAGTTTAAAGAAAAATTTTTTAATAGAAGGTGATACATTAAATTATTTAAGAAAAATTTTAATTAAAATTGAAGGTCCCTCTTCTTTTTGTATAGGTGATGTGGAATTTGAAAATACTTTTGAAGTTAAAAGGGAATTTTATACAAGAATTAAATTCCTTGGAGAAATTAAAGAGGAGAATAAAAAAAGTTATGAAGTTTATGCACCTTCAAAGGGTTTAATTTTTTATGTATGTGAAAATGATACCTTTAAATATATAGGAGGTAAATGATGTTAAAAAGGACACCTTTTTATAGTAAGCATTTAGAATTAAAGGCAAAAATTGTTCCTTTTGCTGGTTTTGAAATGCCCCTTCAATATGAAGGAATAATAAAGGAAACTTTGTATGCAAGACAAAAACTTGTTATATTTGATGTTTCCCATATGGGTGAAATAGAAGTAAAAGGGAAAAAGGCACTTCCTTTTTTATCTTTTTTAGTTTCTAATGACCCATCAAATTTAAAGGATTATCAAGTTCAATATGCAGTTTTGTTAAATGAAAAAGGTGGTTCTGTTGATGACCTTTTAATATATAAACTTCCTGATAGATATTTCCTTGTTGTGAATGCTGCTAATATACAAAAAGATTATGATTTTCTTATGCAGTATAAATTTAATGATGTTGAAATAAGGAATTTGAGTGATGAAATTGCTCAAATTGCAATTCAAGGTCCTCTTTCAGAGAAGCACATATTTGATACAATGGGTTTGGATTTAAGAGAACTTAAGTTTTATCATTCTTTTGAAACAGAATATAAAGGTATAAAAATTTTAATATCAAGAACAGGATATACAGGAGAAGATGGTTTTGAAATATATGTTAAAAAAGAATATGCTGATTTTATATGGAATGAAGTTTTTAAAGGTGAAATAAAACCTGCTGGACTTGGTGCAAGAGACACTTTAAGACTTGAAATGGGTTATCCCCTTTATGGTCATGAACTTGATGATGATACTTCTCCATTAGAGGCAGGTTTAAGAAGGTTTGTTAAGATAAAGGATGATTTTCTTGGTAGAGAAAGGATAATAAGGGAGATTGAAAAAGGTGTAAATAAAAGACTTGTTGCTTTTTTTACATATGATAAAAGTTCTATACCAAGAGAAAAGATGAAAATACTTTATAATGATGAAGAAATTGGTTATGTTACATCTGGAACATTTTCACCAAATTTAAATTTTCCAATAGGTATGGGATATGTAAAATCGGATTTTGAAGGAAATAAAATTTATATTGATATAAGGGGGAAAATAAAGGAATTTGAAATTACATCTTTACCATTTGTAAAAAATACTTCTTTGAAAATTTCTAAGAAGGGAAAGCAATAAAAAATTTGTTAAAACACTTGTTCCACCATAACTTAAAAAAGGAAGTGGTATTCCTGTTAAAGGTAAAATTCCAATTTCCCCTCCTATATTTAAAACAAAAGGATAAAAAAATGCAAAAAAAGTAAGGAGTGAAAAACTTTCTAAAAACGGTTCTTTCTCTCTAATTATAAAGAGTAAATTGTTAAAAAAAAGAAAATAAAGGAAAAGCAAAAAAATGCTTCCTAAAAAACCAAATTCCTCTGCAAATGAAGCGAATATAAAATCTGAATAGGCAGCAGGTAAAAAGGCAAGCCCCTTTTGCGATCCCTTTAAAAATCCCTTTCCCTTTATACCACCTGAACCTATTGCTATTAAACCTTGATTTAATTGCCATCCACTTCCCTTTGGATCCTTTAAAAGATTCAAAAATATTTTTATTCTCTCTCTTTGATAATCTTTTAAAATTTTATTCCATAAAAAAGGTGCTAAAAGACCTATTATTATTGAGATTGAAAGTATAATTATTTTGTTAAATATTTTTATTTCAAGAAAAGTTAGAAGAATTAAAAAAATAATTAATAAAAGGGAAAAAGCAATTGGATTAAAAGAGGAAATTAAAAATATAGGTGGGAGAGTATAAAAAAATTTTATGTCCAATTTAGTTTTTTTAAATAAGATTAATACATAAAAGGAAAAAAGATAAAATAATGAAGAACCTAAATCAGGTTCTAAAAGAACTAAAAGGAAAGGGAAAAGGCAAAGTATAAAAAGGAAAAAACTTTCTTTAAAATTTATTTTTAACTTATTTTCTAAAAAAATAGAAAGAGAGATAAAAAAGGGCACTTTTGCAATTTCTGATGGTTGAAAGGAAATAATTCCAAATTTTATCCACCTTTTTGGGAAAGGGGAAATAAAAAGTGGTAATAAAAGGAGTAAAATTGTGATAAAATAGTAAAGGAGAAAGAATTTTCTTGGTATCTTCAATTTTAAAAAGAAAAAATAAAAAAAGATTGAGAAAATTATATTTGTTAAATGCTTTTCAAAAAGAAAACTTTTATTTTTTGATATTGAAAAAATTGTTAAAAGACCTATTGAAAGAATAATAAAAACATTTAATAATATTAAATTGTGCCTTTTTTCCATCTTTTATAAAGATATTTAAATATCTTTCCTGCAATAGGCGCTGCTATTTCTCCTCCCATTCCTGCATTTTCAACAAATACAAGAACTAAAAAGGTTGGATCCTCAAAGGGTGCAAAACCAACAAAAAAGGCATGGTCCTTTCCAAAGGGATTTTGCGATGTTCCTGTTTTACCTGCAACATTCCATTCTTTAATTTTTGCACTTCTTCCTGTTCCATTTTCACCATTGCATACATAAAAAAGGGCATTTTTAACTATCTTTATAAATTTTTTATCAAAGGGTAAATAAATTGTATCTTTTATAATTATTTCCTCATTTTCAATTTTTTTAATTAAATGGGGTCTTATAATTTTCCCTTCATTTGCAATTAAACCTATAAATACTGCTATTTGAATTGGAGTTAAAATTATTTCTCCTTGTCCAATTGCTAAGTTCAAAACATTCCCTTCTGAAAAACCATAAGGACCATAATTTTTATAATAAAAGTCCATGTCAGGTAGAAAACCTTCTTTTTCCTCAAACAAATCAAAACATTTTTTCTCTTCTATTTTTATTTCTTTTAATCTTTTAAGGAATCTTTTTAACCCTATTCTTTTTCCAATTTCATAAAAATAAACATCACATGAAACTTCAATTGCCTTTTTAAAATTAACTTTTCCATGCCCTTCTTTTTTCCAGTCCTTAAAAATCCTATTTCCAAATTTATATCCACCCCTACAATTAATAATTTCATTTGTATCAATTACTCCAAGTTCAAGTCCAAGAAGTGCTGTAAATATTTTAAAGATGCTTCCAGGAGGATAAAGGCCACTTGCACACCTGTTTAATATTGGATTTAAAGTATCGTTTTTTATTTTTTTCCATTCTACTTCCTTAACCTTTCCTGAAAAAATGTTTAGGTCAAAACTTGGTTTATTATATATTGATAAAATTTCACCATTTTTTAAATTAATAACAATTGCCCCCCCTTTTTTATAAGGAGAAAAAAGAGAATCTATATAAATTCCAAGAGAAACATCAATTGTAAGCATTATATCTTTCCCTTTTAATGGCGGAATCGGAGGTCTTATTTCATCTCCTAAAATATTTCCTCTTACATCTACCAATTTAAAAGAAATTCCATCCTTTCCCCTTAAAATTTCTTCATAAATTTTTTCAATTCCACTTTTTCCTATTCTATCTCCTAAGGAATAAATTTTATCTAACATTTCTTCTTTTGAAACCTTACCTAAATATCCAATTATATGTGAATATATTTCCTTATAAGGATAAAATCTATAAGGTCTTCCTATTATATAAAATTTTTTGCCTGTTTCTTCTAAATTTATTATTTCTTTTATATCAATATCATCCTTAACAATTGTATCCTCAACAATTGCTTCATATCCAATTCTTGAAGATGCAAGAATTTTACCATTTCTGTCAAAAATTTTTCCTCTTAAAGCAGGTATTTTTATTTCCTTAACTATGTTTTTTATGGATTTTTCCTTATATTCCTCAAATTTTATTACTTGAAGATAAAAAATTCTTGAAATAAAGATTATAAAAACTAAAATTAAAAGATATTTTATTATTTTTTCTTCCATAACTTAAATAAAACAGTTAAAAAAAATGATAATGTTAAAGAATTTAAAAAATTTGAAATTGATGGTGAGATTAAATTAAAGAAGATGAAGGATAAAAAAAAGAAAAAAATAAATAGAATAATAGAAATTCTATAATTTATGTTTTTTTTAAACCAGATTAAAATAAAGGAAAGAATTGAAAGGTAAAAGGGCATAAACCATATTTTATAGGGATTAAAACTTTCAATAGAAGTAGAATAAATAAAAGAGGAAAGAAAGAGAAAAAAAGGTGATAATTCCCAATTCAAAATTAATAATAAAAAAAAGGAAATAGCATGTTTTGTATTTGGTAAAAAAATTTTTTCAAAAGGTATAGTTAAAAGGATTATAAAGAATAAAATTATTTTGTTCATTTTAAAATAAAAAGGGGAAATTTTGATGGGTCAAAAAGTGGTTTTACTTTTATTTCAAAAAAAGTTTCACCTTCTCTTTTTTCTATCTTTTGAACTATCCCAACAGGGATTCCCCTATAAGGGAATTTTCCAATTCCCCCTGTAACAAGTGTATCTCCTTCTTTAATATCAGCCCAGTAGGGAATATAGTATAAATTTAAAAAAAATTCGCCTTTACTTTTTAAAACACCAAAAATTTTACTTCTTTTATCCATTACATCAATTTTAAAATTTGGTGAAAATATTGTCTCAATTATAATTTTATCTTTTTTATTTTCTTTAATTGTTCCAACAAAGTTTTCTCCTTGAAGAGCAATTTTTATATTTGAATCAAGATTTTCTGTAGTGTAAAGGGTTATAAAATATGGTGGGAAAACCGGTTCATAGTAAATTTTATAAGCGATAAAAAAATCACTTCTATTTTTTTTCTTTAAATTTTCTAAAATAATTTTTTTTTCAAGTTTCCAGTTTAAAAGTTCATCAATTTTTTCTTTAAGTAAAATAACAGGTGAATAAATATGGTCCACAAAAATTGAATTTAAGAATTTTTTGAAGGGATTTAAAAAAGAAAAGGAACTCAAAAAAAGAAATAAAAAAAGAAGAAATTTTTCATTCCTCATATATCTTTTTTGGTCTCCTCAAAACCTTTCTATATCTTTCTAAATCTTCAAGTATTTTACCTGCTCCAATTACAACACATTTTCTAGGATCTTCAGCAATCTTAACATTAAGTCCTGTTTCTTTTTTTATCAATTTATCAATTCCTTTTAAAAGTGCTCCCCCCCCTGTTAAATATATTCCATTTTCAATTATATCAGCAGAAAGCTCAGGTGGTGCTTTTTCAAGTGCTTTTTTTATAGCATCAATTATTTGTGATAAGGGCTCCTTTAATGCTTCTGTTACCTCTTCACTTGTTATTCTCAATGTTTTTGGAATACCTGTTATCAAATCTCTTCCCTTTATCTCCATTTCTTTCTCCTTTTCTAATTGAATTGCTGCCCCAATTTCCATTTTCACTTTTTCAGCTGCTATTTCCCCTATTAAAAGTTTATACTTTCTTCTTATATAATCTATTATTGCTTCATCCATTTCATCACCTGCTACCCTTATTGATACATTTGTAACTATACCAAATAGTGCAATCACCGCAATTTCAGTTGTTCCTCCTCCTATGTCTATTACCATATTTCCTGTTGCTTCATGTATTGGAAGTCCAATTCCAACTGCTGCTGCTATTGGTTCTGAAACGAGATGAACTTCTCTTGCTCCTGCACTTTCAGCAGAATCCTTAACAGCTCTTGCTTCAACCTCTGTTATTCCAGAAGGAACAGCAATTAAAACCTTTGGTTGAGTTAAAAGAGCCCTTTTTGTTACTTTTTTTATAAAGAAATGAAGCATTTCTTGAACAAGTTCAAAATCTGCAATTACACCGTCTTTCATTGGTCTTTTTGCTATTATATCTTCCGGAGTTTTTCCAAGCATTTTTTTTGCTTCATCTCCAACTGCAAGTGGTTTCCCTGTTGTTTTATCAATTGCAACTACTGATGGTTCATCAAGAAGAACACCTTTATTTTTCATATATATCAAAGTAGTAGCAGTTCCAAGGTCAATTGCAAGTTCATTTCCAATTGATATTTTTAACCATTTTGGTAATTTTACCATTTTTTCTCCTTTTAAAATTAAAAATTAATTATAAAGTAATTGATTTTAATTTGTAAAGAAAATTATAATTTAATTTATGAAGTTTCTTCTTTCTTCTTTAACAGGTTATTTAATAGGTTCTATACCCTTTTCTTTTTTAATAGCAAAGATATTTGGGAAAAAGGATATAAGAAAAGTTGGGACAAAAAATGTTGGAGGTTCAAATGTTGCAAGAGAAGTGGGTTTTATATTTGGGCTAATTGCAACAATTTTAGATATTTTAAAAGGGATATTTTCAATAATTTTGATTAAACTTTCAGGTCTTTCTTCCCCCTATATTTACTTTTCAGGATTTTTTTCAATAGTAGGACATTCATTTCCTTTATTTTTAAATTTTCAAGGTGGAAGAAGCGCAGCAACAAGTCTTGGTGTAATGCTATTTTTATCCTTTAAAGAAACTTGCCTTTCTTTTTTAATCTTTTCGCCCCTTTTTATTTTTAAAGAAGCAGGTCTTGGAGTAATTCTATCGTTTTTTATTTTACCAATATTTATTTATTTTTTAAAAAAAGATTTTTCTTTATTTTTATTTTCAATTTTTGTTTTTCTTTTTTTAATTTTTAGAAGAGCTTCTTTTTTGATTGAAGATATTAAAGAAAAAAGACCCTTTTTTAAAACACTTTTAAATAGGATTCTTTTTGATGCGCCTTTTAAGTTAAGGAAAAATGAAAAGATTAATTTTTGAAATATTCATTATTTTTATAATTTCAATATCTTCCAGTTTTTTTTATGCCTTAATTAAAAAAATTGAACTTTTTCCTTATGATACGAAAATTTACATCTTTTCAAAAAAATATCCTGAAATTAAACTTTTAAGAACAAATGAAATTTTAAAGATGAAAAATATTGTAATTGTTGATGCAAGAGAAAGAATTTTTTATGAAAAAGGACATATTAAAGGTGCAATAAATATTCCTTATGATGAAATAGAAATTCTTCCTTATGAATTTCTAAAAAATTTAGATAAAAATAAGGAAATAGTAATTTACTGTGATGGTGGATATTGTGAGGCAAGTTTTATAGTTGCTGAATTTTTGATAAGAAATGGATTTAAAAATATTTCTGTTTATATAGATGGCTATCCTGAATGGGAAAAAAGGGGGCTTCAAATTGAAAAAAATATTTATTAGAATAATTAGTGTTTTAATAGGAATTTTATTTTTATATTCAGGAATATTAAAAATTTTAAATCCTTTTGAATTTTCCTTAACAGTTGCAAAATATGGAATTTTACCCGAAAAATTTATAAACATTTTTTCAATCATTATTCCATTTCTTGAAATATTTTCAGGATTTTTCCTTTTAATAGGAGTTTTTATTAGGGGTTCTTCCTTTACAATTTCCTTATTACTTTTAATATTTACAATTGCAATATTTTATGTCACTATAAAAGGTTATTCCTTTGAATGTGGTTGCTTTGAGATAATGGGAAAAGAAAGTAAAACAGGGATTTTGCTTATAATAAGAAATTTAATTCT
>CAZUSI010000023.1:0-20186 GCA_964623395.1 uncultured bacterium
ATTATATAAATTCCGCAATTAGGACATGTTATCAATTCTTTATTTGGATTTTTTATTGCAAGCATAAATGTTGGCAATTTTTGATTGCAGTTATTACAAGAACCCTCTGTAACAGATGCAAGTCCAAAACCATATCTTTTCCTTAATCTCTCATAATTTTCCTGAATTTCTATTGGCAATTTATTAAATTCATTCTCCCTTTTTTTCTCCCATGTTTGTATCATTTTACTTGATATATTGAATATTTCTCTATATTTTGGATCTTTAAATATTTTTAACTTTTCATCCAAATCATTTAATACAATTAATATTTTTAAAATTTTATTCATTTACCCTCCAAAGATACAAGATATTCTATAAATTCATTCTCATCTTCTATTTTCATATATTTTTTATCCCTTGATAATTTTCTTGAAATTTCCGCTATTTTTCCAAGTGTAATCAAATATCTTGATTCAGGATCTCTCGGAGAAGCACATAAAAGGAAAAAAAGATGAACTGGTTTTTTATCTATTGCATCAAAATCTATTCCCTTCTTACTTCTCCCTACAACAAGATAAACTTTATCAAGTATTGCACTTCTGCAATGGGGAATAGCAATTCCCTTTCCTATTCCGGTTGAACCTATTTCCTCTCTTTTTTTAAGTGTTTCAAGAACTATTTTTTTCTTATCTTCAGGAAAATCAAGAACATCAACAAGTTCTTTTAATACATCTTCTTTTTTTGTAGAAACTAAATTTAAAATTATTCTCTCAGGCTTTAAAAGCTCTTTTAACATTTTATACCTCCTTAAATTTATTTATCTTTTCTAAGGTATAAGCATGAATTTCATCCACAAAATCCTTTAAAAATTTTTTTAAAGGGAATTTAAATTCCTTTAAGATCTTTCTTATTTCTATCAAAAAATTTTCTCCCTTTTTTAAAGTTTTTTCTATTCCCTTATTTTTAATAACTATTTCCTTTATCTTTTCAATTTCAAATTCATCTTTTTTATTTTTAAAATCAGGGAAATATTTGAAAATTTCTGATTTTGTATATATTATTGGTAAAGTTACTTTTCCCTGAGCTATATCCTCCCCTTCAAGAAAATCTATGATGTCATCAAAAATTTGATAAAGAATGCCAAATTTTCTTCCAAATTCTCTATAATTTTTATTCATCTTATTTTTATAAAGAGCACCAAGAACACTTGCTGATTCAAATAATGCTCCTGTTTTTTTATAAATTAAATCAAAATAATATTTCTCACTAAAGGTCTTTTCCCTTTCTTTAAATTCTTCTATTATTTCACCTTCACACATTAAAAAGGATGCTCTTGATATTTCTTTAAATATTAAAGGATTTTTTGTTAAGGAAATAAAATTCATTGCTTTTGAAAATAAGTAATCACCCATTAAAACTGCAGAATGATTTCCCAACAATTTATTCATGGAAGGTAAATTCCTTCTTGTTTCAGCACCGTCAACAATATCGTCATGAATAAGGGATGAGAAATGGATCATTTCAATAGAAGTGGCAATTCTTATAATGTTTTTATCATAATTTTCAAAGGCATTTGAAGTAAATAGATTTATTGCTGCTCTTAATCTTTTTCCTTCTTTATATAAAGAAGGTAGATTTGGAAAATATTTATTTTTAAAAATCTTTTCAATTTCCTTATTTACTTCATTTAAAGGTTCTTTTATAGGTTCATAAGATTTAAAAAACATAAACAATTTATTATAAAATTTATTAATACTTTATGTCAAATTAAATAAAACTTTTGCATTTTTATAAGTTTTTTCAACAATTTCTTTTTCTTCTATATTTAATATTTCTGAAATTTTCTTAATAGTATAAATTATATAAGAAGGCTCACATCTTCCCTTTAAAGGAAAAGGTGTAAGATAAGGAGCATCAGTTTCTACAATCAATCTTTCTAAAGATGTATTTTTTAAAGATTCTTCAAGTTTTTTTGAATTATAGGTGATTGAACCAGAAAAGGAAATATAAAATCCTATTTTTTGTGCATAAATTGCTTCTTCTTTTCCTCCTGAAAAACAATGGAAAACACCTTTTATATCTTTATATTTTTTTAATATATTAAAGGTATCACCAAATGATTTCCTCGTATGAATTATTATTGGTTTTTTAATTTCTTTTGCAATTTCAATATGAGCAATAAATGATTCAATTTGTTTTTCTTTACTTGAATAATTTTTATAATAATCAAGACCTGTTTCACCAATTGCTACAATTTCTTTTTCTTTTGCTAAATCTTCTATTTCTTTTATTCCTTCTTCAAAATTATCAGCATCATGTGGATGAATTCCAGCAGAAGCAAATATTAAACCCTTATATTCTCTTGCGAGTTTTAAAGCATAATAAGAAGAAGGAACATCAAATCCAACAACAATTATTTTTTCTATTCCATTACGAGTTCCTCTTTCTATTACTTCCTTTAAATCTTTCTCAAATTCTTCATCATTTAAATGAGCATGTGAATCAAATATTTTCATTTAACTTTTATACCAGGAGGAACATCTTTTTCTGGAACTATTAAGATTGGTTTATTATTAAAATCTGCTGCAAGAAGCATTCCTTCTGATAAAATTCCTTTAATTTTTTTAGGTTCAAGATTTAAAATAACAGTTATTTTTTTACCAATAAGTTCATTTATTTCATAAGAACTTCCTATCCCAGCAACAATTGTTCTTTCAAAATTACCAAAATTTACACTAATTTTTAAAAGTTTATCGGTTCCTGAAATCTTTTCTACACCTTTTATTTCTCCAATCCTTATATCAATTTTGTTAAAATCTTCAAATTTAATAAATTCCTCTTTCTTTTCAATTTTTATTTCTTCTGCTTTTTTAAATAGAATTTCTGGTTTTCCTATTTCTTTACCATCAATAAAGGGATTTTTTATTGAATCAATTTTTAAATTATCTTCTCTTAATATTTCTGAAATTTTTCTGGAAGAAAAGGGAATAAAAGGAAAAAATAAAACCCTTAATGCATTTATTATTCCGATTGAATAACTTAGAATACTGCCTGCCTCTTTTTTATTTTCCTTTAATTTTTCCCATGGTTTTGCAAAATCTATATATCTATTAACACTACTTGAAATAGAAAGCACCTGTTTTAATGCATCCTTAAATTTAAAATTCTCCATTAATTCTATATATTTATTAATTCCCTTTTCAAAGGAATCAATTAATTCATTTTCAAGTTCTCCTCTTTCTTTTCTTTCAGGAACTTTTCCATTAAAATTTTTATGTATGAATATCAATACTCTTTGTAAAAGATTGCCAAAATTGTCTGCAAGATGCGTATTAATATTTTGTAGCCATTCTTTATAGGAAAATTCTGCATCCTTTATTTCGGGTAATATCATGGATAGTCCAAATCTTAAATAATCTGCTGGATATTCTTTAACATAATCTTTTGCCCATATAGCCATTCCCCTACTTGTTGACATTTTTCCACCTTCCATATTAAGATATTCATTTGCAGGAATATCATAGGGCAATATGTATTCACCTTCTGCCATAAGCATTGCAGGCCATATTATTGCATGAAATACAATATTATCTTTACCAATAAAATGAATCAATTTTGTATTTTCGTCCATCCAGTATTCCTTCCATAAATCTTCTTTACCAATCTTTTCTGACCATTCCTTTGTTATAGATATATATCCAATAGGTGCATCAAACCATACATATAAAACTTTATTTTTTGCCTCTTCAATAGGAACAGGAACTCCCCATTTAAGATCCCTTGTTATTGATCTTGCTTTTAATCCCTCCCTTATCCAGGAAATTGCATAGTTTAAAACATTTTGTTTCCAATAATTTTTTTCCTTTAACCAATTGTATAATTTCTCTTGAAGTTTAGGAAGTAAAAAATAATAATGGAAGGTTTTTTTCTTAATAGGGGTAGATAAACATATTTTACATTTTGGTTCTAAAAGTAAATTTGGCTCAAGCCATCTTCCACATACTTCACATTGGTCCCCTCTTGCACCGGGAGAATTACAATAGGGACATATTCCTTCAACATATCTATCAGGTAAAAATCTCTTACAATTTTCACAATAAAGTCCTTCCTCTTCCCTTTTCTCTATATATCCCTTTTCATAAATTTTTAAAAAAAATTCCTGAGCAAGTTTATGATGAATTTCTCTTGCAGTTCCACCAAAATAAGTAAATTCAATAAAGAGTTTTTCAAATGTTTCCTTAATATCCTTATGATAAAAATCAACAAGTTCTCTTGGACTTATTTTATTTTTTTCTGCCTCAATTGTTATAGGAACACCATGTTCATCCGTTCCGCATATATGAATTACATCTTTTCCCATTAAATATTTTTGAAATTTAAAATATATGTCTGCTGGTAAATAGCAACCTGCTAAATGTCCCAAATGTATGCTTCCATTTGCATAAGGAAGAGCACTTGTTACAAGGATTTTCATTTTTTCAAAAATATAGGTTTTTTATTTCTTCTTATAACTTCAGCATCAACAACACATTTATTATATTTACCCTTTAATTGGGGCAATTTAAACATCACATCAAGTAAAATTTCTTCAACTATACTTTTTAATCCTCTTGCTCCCATTTTCCTTTTTAACGCCTCTTCTGCTATTAAATTAAGTGCTTCTTCTTTAAATTCAAGTTCTATCCCTTCCATTTCAAATATCTTCTTATATTGTTTTAATATGGCATTTTTTGGTTCAATTAAAATTCTCTTTAATTCTTCTTTTGTTAACTCCTTTAATGTTGCAATTATAGGAACCCTTCCAACAAATTCAGGTATCATTCCATATTTTATTAAATCATCAGGTAAAATTTTTATTTCTTCATCATCTTTTTCTTCTTCCTTTGCAAATCCAACCCTTTTTCTATGTGTTCTTCTTTTCACAATTTCTTCTATTCCTTCAAATGTTCCACCACATATAAATAAAATGTTTTTTGTCTCCATTTGAATATAGGGTCCTTCTGGATGTTTTCTTCCACCATAAGGTGGGACATTTGCAACTGTTCCTTCAAGAATTCTCAAAAGTGCCTGTTGAACACCTTCTCCTGAAACATCTCTTGTAAGTGAAGGGGAATCACTTTTTCTTGAAAGTTTATCAACTTCATCAAGATAAACTATCCCGATTTCTGCTTTTTTTAAATCATAGTTTGCTGCTTGCAATAATCTCAACAATATATTTTCAACATCTTCTCCTACATATCCTGCTTCTGTAAGTGGAGTTGCATCATACAAGGTAATTGGAACATTTAAAATTTTTGAGAGGGTTTGAGCAATAAGAGTTTTACCTGTTCCTGTTGGTCCTATTAAGAGTATATTACTTTTCTCAATTTCCACATCAGAATCTTTATTATAAAAAATCCTTTTATAGTGATTATAAACAGCAACTGATATTATTTTTTTTGCCTCTTCTTGCCCTATTACATACTCATCCAATTCCTTTTTAATTTCTTTTGGGGAAGGAATTTTTTCAATATCAAAAAAGGTTTTTTGAGGAGTTTTTTCCTCAAAAAGAAGGTCATGACACAATTTAATGCAATCTTCACATATACTTGCTTCAAGTCCTGTAAATATTCTTTTTACTTCTAAGGAACTTCTTCCGCAGAAAGAACATTTGGGAATTCCTTTTGGAGTAGGGTTTTTTGTCATTTTATTTCTTTTCTTGTTGTTATCACTTCATCAATTAAGCCATATTCCTTTGCTTCATATGGAGACATAAAGAAACTTCTATCTGTATCCCTTTCTATCTTTTCAATTGGCTGTCCTGTATGTTTTGATAAAATTTGATTTAGCAATTTTCTAATATTCATTATTTCATCTGCATGTATTTTAATATCTATTGCCTGTCCCTGAACACCACCCATTGGTTGATGTATCATAATTCTTGAATGAGGAAGTGCGTATCTTTTTCCTTTCTGCCCTGCACATAATAAAACAGCAGCCATTGATGCTGCCATTCCCATGCATATTGTAACAACATCAGGTTTTATATATTGCATTGTATCATAGATTGCAAGTCCTGATGTTACATATCCTCCAGGAGAATTTATGTAAAGATAAATATCCTTTTTCGGGTCTTCTGCTTCAAGGAAAAGAAGTTGTGCTATTACAACATTTGCAACCTGATCATCAATTGGTGTTCCTATAAAAACTATTCTATCCTTTAAAAGTCTTGAGTATATATCATATGCTCTTTCAATTCTACCTGTTTGTTCAATAACTATTGGAATATATTGATCCTTCATTCTATTATCACCTCCTGTTTAACCTGTGTTTTTAAAAATTCCATTGCTTTCCTTCTTAAAATATTTCTTTCAATAAGTTCCAATATTCCCCTTTTTTTAAGATTTGCTTTAAATCCAAGGAAATCGGCATTATATTCCTTTGCCATTTTTTTAACCTCTTCATCAATTTCTTCCTGTGAAACTTTTGCTCCTATTTTTTCAGCCATCTTGTCTAAAAGTAATCTTGCTCTTACCCTTTCTCTTGCAACTTCTCTAAACTTTTCCTTAAATTCTTCAATATTTTCCCTTATTTTGTATTCATCTATCATTGCATTAATTTCATCTTCAATAAGGGATTTTGGAACATCAAATTCATTTATCTCTAGGAGTTTTTTTAAAATTTCGTTTTCCATTTCCCTTTCAGAAATTTTTGATGCTTCTTCTTGCAATTCCTTCTCTATTTTACTTTTAAATTCTTCCAATGTATCAAAATCAAAACTCTTTGCAAATTCATCGTCAATTTCTGGTAAAACTTTTCTTCTCACATCCATTATTTTTATTTTATAAATAAAATTTTTATCATTTTCTTTTGAAACTATTTCAATACTTTCCCCCTTCTTTTTTCCTTTTAAATTCTCATAGAATATTTCTGTAACATTTTTGTTATCAAAAGTAAATCTCTCTTCTTTATTTGACATAATTAAATTACCTTTTTCATCAAATACATTATATTTAACATAAACAAAATCACCATCTTCAATTCCTTCATCCTTTGGATAAAATTCTGCAAGTGTCTCCTGATAAAAGCGAAGTTTTTCTTCAACATCCTGTGGCCCTATCCTTCTTATTTTTCTTTGGACCTTTAAATTTTGATAACCGAATACATCAAAATCAGGTATTATTTCAAATTCCACCTTAACATTAAAATTTTCTCCTTCTTTTATTTTTTCCTTTATATAAATAGGTGGTATCATTTTTATATTTTCATTTTTAATTATTTCAAAAACCTTATCCTTTGTAATTTCTTCAATTGCATCATTTTCAATTTCGTTTTTATATTTAGCAATAACAACATCTAAAGGTGCTTTTCCTGGTCTAAATCCCTTTATTTGAGTAGTTTTTGCATACTTCATTGCCACTTCTTTTATTTTATTTTGTAACTCTTCTTTATTTATTTTAATAAACATTTCTTTTTTTGTTTCCATATTTTGAACTTATATGATAAATGATAAGAGATTAAAAAATCAATTCTTTTTTTCTTTTTTTCTTAAATAATCTTCTATTGCTGCTTTTATTCCCTCCTCAGCAAGCACAGAACAATGATATTTAATTGGTGGTAAACCATCAAGTGCCTCAGTTACTTCTCTATTTGTTATTTTTAATGCTTCTTCAAGAGTTTTACCTTTGACCATTTCGGTGACCATTGAAGAAGTTGCTATTGCAGCAGCACATCCAAATGTTTCAAATTTACAATCAACTATTTTATCATCTTCAACCTTTATATAAATATACATAACATCACCACAAATTGGATTTCCCACTTTTCCAATTCCATCAGCATTTTCAATTCTTCCCATATTTCTTGGATTTCTAAAATGTTCAATAACTTTTTCACTATACATTTTAAATCACCTCCAGCATTTTTTCAAGTGGCTTTCTTGCCAATTCTATTATTTTTTCATCAATAAATATTTCCTCTTTTTCATATAAAAGTGAATTATAAACATCCTCCAATCTTATCTTCTTCATATTGTAACATATTTTTGGACTACCTGCTGAATAAAATTCTTTACCCTTTATTTCTCTTCTTAACCTTTGAATAAGCCCTTCTTCTGTTCCTATTAAAAATTTATTTTTGTTTGAATTTTTTGCTATTCTTATCATTCCTGATGTTGAGGCAACTTCATCTGCAATATCAATAACTTCTGGATTACATTCAGGATGAACAATTAGAAATGCATCAGGATGAGTTTCTTTTGCTTTCTTTACTTCCTCATACTTAAATCTTTTATGAACATAACAAAATCCCTTAAAGGGTATTATTTCCTTATCAGTAAATCTTGAAACATAATTTGCAAGATTTTCATCCGGTAAAAATATTATTTTTTTTGAATTTAAGGATTTTATAACCTTTAAAGCATTTGAAGATGTGCAACATATATCTGATAATGCCTTAACATCAGCATTTGTATTAACATAGGATACAACTTGCGCATCAGGATTTTCCTCTTTCAATTTTAATACATCTTCAATACTTACCATATCTGCCATTGGGCATCTTGCAGAAATATTTGGAGTTAAAACTTTTTTATCTGGATTTAATATTTTAGCCATTTCAACCATAAATATTACTCCACAAAATACAATTATCTTTGAATCAACTTCTTTTGCCTTTCTTGCAAGTTCAAAGGAGTCACCAACAAAATCAGCAACTTCTTGAATTTCTGGAATTTGATAATTATGGGCAAGTATAACTGCTTTTTTCTCTTTTTTAATTTTTAAAATTTCCTCCTTCATTTTTTTTCCCAGAAAGGAGACATTTGCCTCAATTTGTTTATAACTTTTGGCAAAACTTCTTTAACTCTTTCAACATCATCCTCTTCATTAAATTTCCCAAAACTAAACCTTATGTTTCCATGAGCAATTTCATGGGGAATACCCATTGCAAGTAAAACATGAGATGGTTCTAAAGAACCTGAAGTGCATGCAGAACCTGATGATACACAAATTCCTTCAAAATCAAGATTTAAAAGTATGCTTTCTCCTTCAATATATTTAAAACAAACAGAAGAAATACTATAAAGCCTTTTTAGAGGATGCCCTAAGATTAAAACTTCTGGTATATTTTCTTTTATAAAATTTTCCAAATTGTCCCTTAATTTTTTAATTTTTTCTTTATCCTTTTCCATTTCTTCCTTTCTCAATTCACATATTTTACCAAATCCTATTATTCCAGGAACATTTTCAGTTCCCCCTCTTCTTTTCTTTTCTTGAAGCCCTCCATGGATAAGATTTTCAATTAAAATTCCTTTTCTTACATATAAGGCACCAATTCCCTTTGGACCATGAAATTTATGTGGTGAAAATGAAAGCATATCAACTCCGAGCTCTTTTACATCCACTTTTTCCCATCCAACCATCATTACCCCATCTGTATGAAAAGGTATTCCTTTTTCCTTTGCAATTTTTGCTATTTCTTTAATATCCTGTATTGTTCCAACCTCATTGTTTGCAAAAATTATACTTATCAAAATTGTATCATTTCTTATTGCTTTTCTTACATCATTTGGGTCAACAATTCCATATTTATCTACATCAAGATAAGTTATTTCAAAGCCTTTCTTTTCAAGATATTTAATTGTTTCTAAAACAGAAAGATGTTCTATTTTTGAAGTTATTATGTGTCCTTTCCCTTTTTTAAAAGCAATTCCCTTTATTGCAAGGTTATTTGCTTCTGTTCCTCCTGATGTAAATATTATCTCCTCTGGTAAGGCATTTATAAAATCAGCAATTTTCTTTCTTGCATTTTCAACATGTTTTCTTATTTCGCTTCCTGAAAGATAAATAGAAGAAGGGTTGTGAAACTTTTCTACAAAAAAAGGAATCATTTCATTTAAAACCCTCTCATCAAGAGGGGTTGTTGCAGTATTATCTAAATAGATTTTTTTCATTTCTTTAAAATTATGTTCTCAATTTTTTTCATCTTTAAAAATTTTTTTATCTCTAAATTTAAATTTTTCCAAATATTTTTCATATAACAATTTTCAAAAATTACACAATTTTTTTTCTCCTTATCACATGGTGCCACATTAAGAGGTTCATTAAGGGCATCAAAAATATCAAAAAGACTGACCTCTTTTAAATCTTTATTTAAAAAATAACCACCACTTCTTCCCTTTATGCTTCTCACTATTTTTCTTTCTTCAAGATAAGGCATTATTTGCTTTAAATATTTTTCAGAAATACTATTTCTCTTTGCTATTTCCTTTAAACTTAATGGCATTTTATCACCTTCTTTTTTCAATTCTTCAAGAACCTTTACAACATAATCTATCTTTTTTGGTATCCTTATCATAATAGTTAGTGTTTAACTAACCAATTTAAGTTATATATAATAATGCTTTTTTATAAAAAAGACAAGTTTTAAATTACTCCCCCTCCTTTTATTTTTTTATCTTATCCTAACAAATTTTTTAATTTCTTCCTTTTCCTCTGTTTTAATTTTAACAAAATAAACTCCATTTCCTATTTCTTTTCCATTTTTATCACATCCATTCCAGAGGAGATAATATATTCCCGGCTCTCTTATATCATTTAAAAGAGTTCTTATTTTTCTTCCAAGAAGGTCATAAACTGTTATTTCTACATTTGTTTTCTTGGGTATTCCATATGCAATTTTTATAAATTTGTCTTTTGATACTGAATTGAGAATATTCAAAAATAGTTTTGCAGGTATGTTTCCAATTCTCTCTTTAATTCCTGTAAATTGATAAAATCCAGTATCAGGATCTCTTCCGAAGTTTCTCCACCATGATGAATCACGAGAGAATAAGTAAAATTCAATTATATTTACACCAGAAGAAATTGGAATTGAATAGTAATAATTGGAACCTACAATGCTATCATGAGAAATAAATTCAAATGAACCACCATTAAATCTATATCCTAAAGAATCATATAGAAGACCTGTCCAATCAGTTATTTGGGTTGAAACATAAAGTGTTGTATCAATTAGTCCAAATGTTGTATTTTCATATAGAGGAGGAGTAAAATCAACACCTATTTGTGCTTCGTTTGAATATGCAGAAGTTGTTTCCGGCTCTATGTAGTTTGCTTTTACAACATAATAATAGATGGTATGTGTATTTACATTTGGATCAGCATAAAAAGTATCTACCGTGGTTCCAATTGATGTATAAGGTCCACCTGGTGTTATTCCTCTTAAAATTTCAAAATTTTCTATCTTAAATATTTCCTTATAAAGATTAGGTTTTTTATAAGAAATTCTTTCAGCAATTGGTTTTTTGAAAGGTCTCGGGTATTTTATAAATCTTTTGTCAAAAGATAAACTTATTTCTTTTTCAATTTTGTTTTCTTTAATCTTATTTGAGGAAAGAAGTCCTGGTAAATAATAAACGAATGAAGAAATTAAAAAGTCATAACCTGCTGGTTGCCATCCTGCTCCTATGTTATATTTGCTTCTTGTTGTATATGAAGTATCATCAGAAATTATATAAGGACTATCATCACCAAGCCATTTAATTCCTACATGAAATTCACCAGAACTTATTATTATATTTTCATTTGATAAATCAAAAATCTGATAATCCGGATAAAGGTTTGTAATTATAACGGTGTCTTGATAAATGATATTCCCAGGATTTCCAGTTCCATCATCTGTCCATATAATAAGTTCTGCAGTATCAGGAATCTGATAAAACATCATTGCAACTGCTTGTATTTTGCAAGGATTATATTGAGGAGTAAATCTTGTTGCGATCATATCTCCTGAAGCCCATCCAGACCAATAATAATAAGGACCAGAATCATAGGAAAGTTCTTCATAAGGTGCATTCCATTTGAGTTTTACTTCATTCTCACCAGGAACACCATATGCTGTAAGACCTGAAGGGGCAATAGGATAGAGAATATAGAAGGAATACATCTGCGTATACGAAACATTTAAGGCATTGTCTTTTGCCTTGATGTAAAATTCAACCACTCTCCCTGGTGTTTGGTCTGGTATCTCATATGTAAATGTATCTCCTGAAACTTGGGTATGTGTAATTCCATAAGGTGTATCATTTACTATGTAATAAAGGGAATCAGAACTTATTCCTGAAATATCCTGAATTATTGCTTTAACAATATAAGGACCCGCATAAGCATTTTGAGGGATTTGAATAACTGTTATATTAGGACCTTGATTATCAGGAGTAAATTCAATTGAAAAATCATCTATATACCACCAGAACTCATCATAAGCAACATAATGAAAAGCAATCTTAACATTATCTTTTCCATTTACAAATTGAGTTATATCAAAGTATTTATAACCTGAATCATCAGCATTAGAATACATTGCAATCTTTGTCCATGTAGTTCCGCCATCAGTTGATAAAAGAACTCTTCCTGAATCAAGGCTTGATGGTGAATAGTCATTATAATAATGCCAGAAAGAAAGTGTATAAGTTCCCCAGGAAGAGCAATTAAATCTTGGAGAAATTAGCCAGTCATCATGTGTTTCAATAGGAGACCAGTAAACTCTTGCAACTGTTCTTGCAGGGGAAGTTGATACATATCTATGCCAGTCATTATTATCAACAATTGGCGGTGATTGTGAGCCACCATCTATTATTTCCCATCCACAGAAAGGCGGATTTGTAGAATTTGACCAGTTTTCATCAAAATTCTTTGTATAGGGTGGTACATGATAAAGAGGACATACCCTGAAACTAATACTTGATACATCATTTGATGGATTTTGATCTCCTTGAAGGAGTGTCCCTGAATAAAGGGTAATTATTCCTGTATCCTGTGGAATAAAAGGTGTTGAGAATGTAAATGTATCCACTTGATTTATTTCTAAATATCCAGTCCATGTTTCAATTATAGTATCTGAACCTCCAAGAGTATAAAATACAGGCAGAGATGTGATTGGATTTAATCCAAAGTTCTGAATAATTGAATTTACATAAAGAGTATCTCCTACATGAATTACACCTGCAAAAGGTAATATCTGGATTATACCAGCATCATTACTTGCCGCAGTCGGTGTTGTTGCAAATATTCTAACAGAATCAATAAACATATTGTTTCCATATCCACTTTTTGCAAGGAAGGAAACATAAAGATTTTTATTTGGTGGAAAATCACCAATTTCTACATTATGTTGTGTCCACCCGGCAGTTGGAGAATATCTTGCAAATCCAGCAACTCTAAAGAAATTAATAGCATCATAAGAATATTCAACAATTATTGAATCAGGAGAAGTTGAATAACCGGGGTCATGATACATATAAAATCTTAACATTATTTTTCTTGCATTATTTCCTGTATTAAAAGGATGTGTGATAAGTCTTGCTTTTGAACCGGATGAGGCATTATAAGATCTGTAACCTGCAACTGCGTATCCTTCTAAAATAGGAGCAGATGGATTTGTAGGAGTTGTAAATCTTTCCCAATTATAACTTCCTGAAACAATTACCCCTTTCCATAATGTTGGAGGAATTGTTGAATTAGAAGGAGGAAATAAAACCGCATTAAATCCTGATGCACATTTTGTTGAATCATCATAAAATTCAAAATGCAATCTAACTAAATCATTTGAAGGATTTTGGTCACCTGTTAAATTTGTTTTAACAGTTAAAGTATCCACACCAAGATAGTTTATTCCCGGAATTGGGATTTTAACAGTATCAGTTCCAAAAGGTGGTAGAACTCTAGTATACAAACGAGTTCCTGTTGCTGGGTTATATAAGAAACTATAATTTATTTGAAAGTTTGTTTGCGGCTGGTAACCTGCATTAAAAATTCCAAGAGTTATAGTATCTTCTACATTTTTTATTGGTGTTGGATTTTTCATCCTTATCCAGTAACTTCCAACATCATTTGCAAAAACTCTTTGTTCTCCTTCAACAAGTGAACCACCTCCACTTATAACAAATTCCTGATTATAATTCCTGAACCTATTTACATCTCCTATTGCCACTCCATAGTCATATTGTCCTGAAACTGCCTTAGGCAATCCCCTTACCCATCCACTTCCACCAGGACCAACCCAGAAAATGTATGGCGTTGCAGATGTTGAAGAACCTCCTGTAACAATTATTTCATTTCCATAGTTATCAGTTATTATATCTCCTATTGCTATATCATTATCACTTGTTCCCCATGTATTAGTCCATCCCCATCTTCTTCCAGACCATATAGAACCAGTCCAGTTCCATACAGAGATTTGATATAAAGTTGAACCATGAACAACTGCAAATTCATTTCCTAAAAGTTCAGGATCAATATCGCCAATTGCAATATCCCATGAAGCAGTTACATCGCTTGTTATAACTGTAACCTGCCAGTTTCCTCCATCATAATAAATCATCCATATATAAGAAGAACCACAAACATAAATTTCGTTACCAGGAAGATCAGGTCTTACATCTCCTATAGCAATTCCTCTTGGAGCAACTGTTCCTGTTAAGTTTATTGTAGTTATATCAAAGTTTGAACCATTCCATATTGCTCTTACAACTGTTGGAGGCGAAGTGGTTGCAACTGTTGCAATAATTTCATTATCATTTCCGTCATTATTTGCATCTCCTATAACAATATCATAAACAGCATTTGAAACATTAAAGGAACTTCTTAAAACCCATGATGGAGTTAAGTCATCCCATTCAAACCAGTAAATCGTATAGGGGGAAGAAGAAAGAGAAACGACTATGTCCTTGAATTCATCTCCATCCACATTTCCAATTGCAACTGCATATGGAGTATAAGTGCCAAATGAATAAGGTGTTTCTATTCTGAATTTCCTTTTACCAAATTGATTACTTGCTGTATCAGTTGCAATTACAAGATACCTTGTTCCTGATGATTGAACAGTTATAATTCTAATTGTGTCATCATTTGCGCCTTTGAAATGTTTCCCAATTGTAACCTCTCTTGTTAAATTTGAAGTAGAGCCAACCCATATTCTGTTAGTATCTATTATTGGTGAAGGAACCTTTGGCTCAGAAAATTTTGCCTTTAAGATTTTTATTTCAGAATTCTGGATTTCCTTAGCTTTAAGAGATGGGAATACCATTCCTATCACACATATCATCACCCATATTTTACTTTTTATTTTATCCATGAAAACCTCCTTTTTTAAATTGAATTTATAATTTTAAACCAAAAAAACATAATTTTGCAAATTGATTTGAAAATTTTAATTTTCTTCCCTTTATAATAAATTTTTTAAATGGAGAATTTATATGAAAGAAATAATTGAAAAGGGTCTTTCTTATATAGATGGTGAGATTGGCTGGATAATCTATGAAATCACTGAAATTACAAATATAGTTTGTTTTGGTGAAGATATTGAAGTTTCAAATTCAAAAAGATATGGAGGGAATGTAAGAGTTTATAATAATGGGAATTTTGGTTTTGTGACATTTACAAATCCCTCTGATGTTATTTCATCGGCAAAAAAGGCATCAATTTTAGCAAAACTTGAAAAGAAGGAGAAAATAAATCTCAAAAATTTAAAAGTAATAAAGGATAAATTTTCCCCTCAGTTAAAAAATGATCCAAGAAAAATTCCAATTTCTGAAAAGGTTGAAATTATTAAAAATTATAATAAAATTTTTCTTGATTCAAAAGATAGAATAAGAAATGCTATTATAAGATATAATGAAACTGAAACAAAGAAGATTATTTTAAGAACTGATGGAACAAATATAGAAGAAGAAAGGATTTATACAGGAATAGCCTTTTCAGCATTTGCCTTTGATGGTTCAAGGGTTCAGCCATTTATGAAATCTTTTGGTGATCAAAGAGGCTTTGATACTATTTTAAATAAAGAAAAAGATATTGAAGAGGCAATTTCAAATGCCTTTTTGCTTTTAAAAAGTGAAAAAGTTGAAGGGGGCATTTACACAGTAATTCTTGATCCTGATATTGCAGGCGTTTTCATTCATGAAGCATTTGGCCATCTATCAGAGGCAGACCACCTTCATAGAAATGAAAAATTGAAGGAAATTATGAAAATTGGGAAAAAAATGGGAAGTGAAATTCTTAATGTTGTTGATAATGGCACTTTGTATGGTGAAAGGGGATTTTATAGGTATGATGATGAAGGTGTCCCTTCTTCAAAAACCTATTTAATTAAAAATGGTATCTTTAATTCAAGGTTGCATTCAATATATACTGCTTCAAGTATGGATGAAGAACTAACAGGAAATGCAAGAGCAATAAATTATAGATTTTCACCAATTGTAAGGATGAGCTGTACTTATATAGAACCAGGCGAAAAAAGTTTTGAAGAAGTTGTTGATGAAATTAAATATGGTCTTTATGTAAAGGGTTCAATTGGAGGACAAACAGAAATAGAGATGTTTACCTTTAGTGCACAGATTGCTTATCTAATTGAAAATGGAAAAATAAAAAAACCAATAAGAGATGTTATTTTAACAGGAAATGTTTTTGAAACTCTTAAAAATATTGATGCAGTTTGTAATGATTTAAAAATTCATGGTGGTTTAGGTGGTTGTGGAAAAAATGGACAATTTCCATTGCCAGTTTCTACTGGCTCACCTCATATAAGAGTTAAAAATGTTTTAATAGGAGGTAAGTGATGGAAAAAATTTTAAAGGAAATTGGAAAAAGAAAAATTGAAAAATATGATATATTTTATGAAAAAAGAATAAAAAATGAGGTAAAATTTGAACAGAATGAGCCACAGGAATTTATTGAAAGAAAAGAGGAGGGTTATGGGTTAAGGATTGTAAAAGATGGAAAAAGGGGTTTTATCTCCTTTAATCTTTTAGAAAATCCAGAAGAAATTGTTGAAAAGGCAATGGAATCCTTAATTTATGGGAAAGAAATAGAACCAGATTTTCCCTCTGAAAAAATTGAAAATAAATTGAAAATATTTTATGATTTAGAATGGGAAGAAAAAGATAGAATTGAAATAGGTAAAGAAATGATAAATAAAATTTCTTCAAAATATAAAGATTTGAGAGTGAATGCAAACTTTTCAAAGGAATACATAGAGAAAAAAATTTTAAATTCAAATGGATTTGAAGGTGAATTTAAAAAGAATGTATTTTCCTATTATATTTATGCATTTGGTTTAATGCCAACAGGAATAGTTTTTGCATCTGATACTGAAGCAAATTTTAAGCCAAAATTTAATTTTGATAAAATTTTAGAAAATATATTTTTTCTACTTGAAAAATGTGAAGTAGAAGAAAAAATAAAAAGTGGAAGATACCCTGTTATTTTTTCTCCAACTTCCTTAAGTTTTTTTACTCATGCAATAATTCAAGGAATTGATGGTAAGAATTTTGAAAAAGGAATAACCCCTCTTAAAGATAAAAAAGGAGAAAAAATTTTATCGGATAAAATAACAATTCTAAATGACCCTGAAAGAGAAGACCTTGTGGGAAGTGCTCCTTTTGATGATGAAGGGGTAAAAGGAGAAAAATTTAAATTTATTGAAAACGGAATATTAAAGGATTTTTTAGTTGACCTTGAAACTTCAAAAAGAGTAAACATAAAGCCAAGGGGAAATGGATTTAGAAATTCTTTTGAAAATTTACCAACCCGCTCCTTTAGCAATTTTATAATTGAAAATGGAGAAAAAAATCTTGAAAAAATTATAAAAGAAATATCTTA
The DNA here is from genome assembly GCA_964623395.1 of uncultured bacterium. Taxonomy (GTDB): domain Bacteria; phylum Hydrothermota; class Hydrothermia; order Hydrothermales; family Hydrothermaceae; genus JBDRZD01. The sequence continues at coordinate 17,622 of CAZUSI010000023.1, forward strand.
TGGATTAATTATCTATGAAACAATTGGTGCTGGTCAATCAAATACCCTTGCAGGTGAATATTCCTTTAATGCAGGGCTTGCCTTTTTAATTGAAAATGGCGAAATCAAAGGAAGGGTAAAAGATGTTATGATTTCAGGAAATATTTATGAGGACTTTAAAAAAATTATATCAATATCAAAAGAAACAAAAAAAATTTATGATTACGAATTACCTTATATATGTGTTTCTGATGTTAAAATAGATAAAAAATGATCATCTTGTTATAATTTTATCCAAAAGATATTTAAAAATATATTTTATTGCCTCTTTTGTTTTCATTACCTTTTTCATTTCAAATTTTGGAAGATAAAGACCAATTAAAATTCTAAAAATAAAGGAAAGAAAAAAAGAAAATTTAATTCCAATTTCTTCATTTGGAAAAATCTTAACAATATATCCACCAAGATTATTTCCTAAAAAACCAAAAATTCCTCCAAAACTTGTAAATAAAACCTGATATAAGGGATTTTTAATAAGCATCAAAGTTATATAAGAATGTGCTAAATTTATTCCTGCCCATCCTATTGTTCCAAAAAATCCATCAATATAAATAAAATACCACATCCATGAAGGTCTTATTATCCATATAATTGGGATTGTGCTTACATAAAATAAATTTATTTTTAAAGTTGTTCTTGGAGAAAGTTTATCAATAAATTTCCCCCAAAAGGGTTGAAATATTGTGCTTCCAATTCCCATACTAACCATCCATAGTCCAAGTTCAAAATTTGTAAGATGCATATATTTAACAGCATAATAACCAAACATTGGAGCAGTAATCCCAAGAAGAAAATTAAATAAAATCAAATAAAATAAAAAACCTTTAAAACCCTTATCAGAAAATGCTTCCTTTAAATAATTTTTTATATCATATTTGCCTTCAATAGGAATTTCATCCTGAAATAAATAAAGAATAAAAGAAATTAAAGACAATAAAAATAGTGTTAAAAAAAGTGCTTTAAAACCAATTTTTTCAAATATTATTGCAATAATAAAAAAGGATATTGTTTGAGTAAATGTTATAACACCAAGTCTTACTCCAAGATATTCTCCCCTTTTTGCTTCATATTTTTTCAACAAATTTGAAAACCAGTAAGCCCATGCAGTTGCAGAAACATTTAAAAATACTCCGGAAAAAAATACTACTATAAGTAAAATTTTTATATTCCAAAATTTTTCGAATAAGAACAATATCCATATTCCTCTTGAAATAAAGCCTGTTATTCCTGCAAGCATCATTGGTCTTCTATAAAAAAATAAAAGAATAATAGAAAGGAAGGAAAATATAATTGAAATATTAAATAATGAACTCATAAAGGCAACATCATGGGCAAGTGCCCCAATTTTTGTAGCAAATGCAGTTATATAAACGCCATTTGCAATACTAAAATGAATTCCAGAAATTATCCCTTCAAAAAGAGAAATTTTCAAATTTTTTTCTACATTCATTTGATTTAAAATTAGAATTTTATTATAATAAAAAATGTGAGAAAATTTCTTATAATAATTGTATTTTTTTCTTTTATGTGTGTTTCTGTTGTTAATTATGATACTGCTGAAATCAATTATAAATCTAAAACTACAAGAATTTCAGGATATTTTGAAATAGGAAAAAGAGAGGAGAAAGAAATACCTTCCTGTGGTATCCCCAGAAAAAAATACAATTGGGGAAAAGTTGGCATAAATTATCAGATGGGAAAAGGAACTAAAAAATTTTTAGAATTAGGAATACAACTTGGCGGAGGAATTGGTAGTGAAAACATAAAGGAAGTTGATACTTTACATCCTTCTTCTTATTCATACTCTTTTTTTGATTTATATTTTTTAGGATATTTGAAATTTGGGGGAAGAATAAAACCTATAAATATGGCTTTTAAACTTGCATACGGAGGTATCCCTTGTGCAACTGAATTTTATTTCCTACCTTTAGGATATTCTGATATTATGTTAGGTTTTTTAAATCCAGAAAAATTAACTATTTATACGGGTGTTAACTGGCTTTTTCACCACCCTTATTCTTATAGATTGGGAATTAATTTACATTTTAATGAAATTTCTTTAATTACTCAAATATCTTTTCGAAAATCTTATTTTGGAGTTAGAAAATTTTTTTCCTTTAAATTTGGAACAGGATTTAAGTTTTAGGTTGAAAAAATTTTGATATTACACCTCTTATAAAGGCAACATCATGGGCAAGTGCCCCAATTTTTGTAGCAAATGCAGTTATATAAACGCCATTTGCAATACTAAAATGAATTCCAGAAATTATCCCTTCAAAAAGAGAAATTTTCAAATTTTTTTCTACATTCATTTGATTTAAAATTAGAATTTTATTATAATAAAAAATGTGAGAAAATTTCTTATAATAATTGTATTTTTTTCTTTTATGTGTGTTTCTGTTGTTAATTATGATACTGCTGAAATCAAAAGTAAATCTAAAAATCAAAGGATTTCAGGATATTTTGAAGGAGGAAGTTGGAAGGAAATTTTGACATCAAGTTCTTTATACTATTTTGGTAAAATTG
>CAZUSI010000024.1:0-8028 GCA_964623395.1 uncultured bacterium
AATTGGGATTCTTCTATTTTTTCTCCATCTTTTATATTCCCCTTTTCCTTCTTCAAGTTTAAAATTATTAAACTATGAAATTAACAATTTGATGATGTATTTTAAAATTTTAAAGGAAAATAAAATAATAGATAAAAAAGGGAAAGAATATTCAATTTTATCTTGGGGATTTAATGCTATGGAAATTAGAATTTTTATATTTTCTATAAATGGAATTAAATATCCTTTTGAACCAAAAAGAGGATTAAATACAATAATTGTAAAAAATGATAAAATATTTAATTATAACTTTGATTTACATGGAAGTGATGAAGATGTCTTAAAATTTTTAAATTTTTTAGAAAAAATTCCTGATTCCTCAATCATCTTTTTTGCTGTAACAGATGAAGCATCTTGTAAATGGAATGATGAAATTGATAAAAAATGGAAAGAATTAGGAGCAAAGGAAAGTTTAAAGGATAAATATAGATGGAGTTATTTATTCGTTATTAAAAAAGAAAATGGAAAAATTTTACCAATTTATGAAAAATTATCAAAAGATAAGGCAATATTCTTAAAAATAAAAATTTAATTTTTAACTCATTTTCCTTTAAAATATTATTTATGAAATTTCAAAAGATTAAAGGGACAAAAGATATTTTTGGAGAAGAATATGAAAAATTATGGATATTTTATGAAAAAGCAAAAAGATTGCTTGAGAATTTTGGTTATTCCTTTATAATAACACCAACATTTGAAGATGTGAATCTTTTTATACATTCTACAGGTGAAACAACTGATATTGTTGAAAAGGAAATGTATGTTTTTGAGGATAAAGGTGGAAGAAAAGTTGCTTTAAGACCAGAAGGAACACCATCCGTTTTAAGAGCAATTGTTGAAAACAGAATAGAAATTCCCTGTAAAATTGCCTATTTTTTAAATATGTTTAGGCATGAGAAGCCACAAAAAGGGAGATTTAGAGAATTTTATCAACTTGGGGTTGAAAATATTGGATATATTGATCCACTTGTTGACCTTGAAATGTTTTTAATAATTGAAGAACTTATGAAAATTTTTGAAGTTAAAGATTATTATTTTGAAATAAATTCAATGGGATGCATTTCTGATAGAAAAATATATAAGGAAAAATTAAAAGAATATTTAATTCCTAAACTTCAAATTTTATGTGATGATTGTAAAAGAAGAATGGAAAGAAACCCATTAAGGATTTTGGATTGTAAAATTGATTCTGAAAAAATAAAGGATTTCCCAAAATTGATAGATTTTTTATGTAATGAGTGTAAAAATCATTTTGAAAAATTAAAGGAATATTTGAATAAAAATAACATACATTTTGAAATAAATCCAAAACTTGTAAGGGGAATTGATTATTATACAAAAACAGTTTTTGAAATTAAATCTTATAAACTTGGGGCACAGGATGCACTTGGAGGTGGGGGAAGATATGATGGTCTTATGGAAATAATTGGAGGAGAAAATGTTCCTGCATGTGGATTTGCACTTGGAATTGAAAGAGTAATGATTACTTCTGATTTTAAATTGGAAAAGGAAAAAAAGCCCATTTTTATAGTTTATACAAATGAGGAATTAAAGGAAAAAGCCTTTTCTCTTTATATTGAACTTATAAAAAACAATTTTAAATGTGAAATGGTTTTTGATAAAAAATCTTTAAAATCGCAGATGAGAAAAGCTAATAAAAGAAATTCAGATTATGTCATAATAGTTGGTGAAGAGGAGCTTAAATTGAATTCTTATAAAATAAAAGATATGAGAAAAGGGAAAGAGGAAATTGTAAAAAAGGGAAATATTATAAATTATTTACAAAATCTCAAAGTCAATTCTTGATGTCTCAAATCCTGTTTCTTTGAAAAATCCTTCAAGATAAAGAACTTTACCTTTTGGTAAGATTAAATTGTTTTTAATCCACTCCATAACCCTTTCATATCTTTTTTTTGTTAATTCTGGATTTTTTCCATATACGATAACTTTTACCTTTGCTCTTGCCTTTTCCTTTATTATTGATTTTGCTTCCTCAAGAAGGGAAAAGGATTTAAATTTATCCTTATTTTTTTCAAAAACTTCGTTACCATCAATTGAAACAATATACCTTGGTCCATCTACATAAAGGATTCCAGAAAGTTTTATTTTCTTTGGAATTGTTTTTACTTCATTTCCAATTGCATCTTTTACAGTAAATGTATAGAAATAATCAAGGGAAACATCAAGAACTTCACCCCTTTCATTTTTTCCATCCCATTTTATTATTTTTGGTGGTTTACCTTCTCCTTGATAAGTTCTAAAAGTCTTATTATTTGCATCAAGAATTTTTAACTCCCACTCCTTTACTTCCCTTTCAAAAAATGGGTTGAAAAATCCTACTTCATCCCTTACAATACTTTGAAGCCATGCTTTTTTTAATTCTTCTGAAGCCATTGATGGTAAAGGAGGTTTTATTATTCCTTTTCCAAATCTTTCGTCAAATATGTATCCTCTTTTTTCAATTGGTTCATATGCTGCATTTAAAGGATTATAGAAAAGTTTCCAAACCTCCTTTCTTTCCTCTATTATTCCCTTATACTTTTCCTTTATTTCATATTCTTTCTTCTCTTCCTGTGCAAAACCTGAAATTATAATTAAAAATACTAAAAACCTTTTCATATTCTATTCAAGAATAAATCTAAATGTAATATAACCTGATTGAATAACATCGCTTCCTTCTGGAAGTGGTTCAAATTTCCAAGTTAAAACTGTTCTTTTAACCATTTCATCCCATTCAGGATAACCTGATGTTTGAAAAGTAGTGATATTTGACTTAACAATTCCTTCAGGAGTTACATAAATCCTCAAAACCATTACTGCTTCAAGCCCTCTTTGAGCAGCCCATGAAGGATAAATGGGTAAAGGTCCATATATTATTTTTCTTCCTGCTATACTTCCTGAAATTTCAAATGTAACTTTCTTTTCCTTTTTTTCAATTGTTGGTGTTGTTGTTATTTTAACAGTTGGCTGACTAACCGTTGGCGGGGGTGGAGCATGTTCTTCAATTTTAACTCCGATATTTAACCTGCTTCCTCCACCTCCTCCGCCTCCTGGTTCAAGAAGTCCACCTCCATAAAAAGATCCTGCTGCTTCAGGTGCTACTTCACCTATACTTATTGCAGATGCATGAACTGGCGCCTTTAAAATTTCTGATGTCGGAACTCCTCTTCCAACAATTATTTCACCACCAAACCCTCCTTCTGCAAGTTCAATTTTTGAAATATCAAGCCTTGCCTGAGGACCTGGTGATTCTGTAATTTCCTTTATTTCTATTCCACCAATTGGAGGAAGAGTACCTGGCTCTTGTGGCATCCTTTCAATCTTTTGAATCTCTAATTTTTGATATACTGCTGGAATAGGTGGTGGAGGAGTTGGTGTCATTTGTCTTAATGCATACATTAAATTTGGAGTTACTTTTACCTGTGGTTTTGGAGCTTCTGGTCCCCTTTTCTCTTCAACCTGCGTCTTTGCCTCCTTTTTCTTTCTTTCTTCTTCTAAAAGTGTAACTGAAAGAGAAGCACCTGTTTCTATTCTTTCCTGCCTTAAAAGCAAAAGCAAAAATATTATAATATGAACTATAACTGAAAAAATAAAACCATAAACATCATTCTTCCTTGATGTTCTATAAACAAGAGAATAAACTTTTGTTGTTGTTATTTTCATTCTTTTTTCCTCGTTCCAAATGCAACTTTATAAAAAAATTCTTTATCTTCACTTGCAAGTTCTGAAGAAAGTTTTTTCAAATCATCTAAAACTCTTAAAACAATACCATGGGGAATATTTTTATCAGCTCTTATAATTAAAAGGCGTGTAGGATCTCTTTCCGCTTCTTTTTTTATAAAATAAATATAATTTTCCCAACTAACTGGCTCCCCTTGAACAGCAATATTTTTACCATCTTCGTCTATATCTATTGTGACCATTTCAGCTCCTCTTGGTTCAACAGTTTTTGCAAGTGGTAAAAATACCTGAAAAGGTGGTGGTTTTATATGTATAACAGCAGTTGCTATCATAAGTGTAATTAAAACTGTAAAGGCAACATCACATAAAGGTGTTATATTTATTCTTGCCATTTGTCTTTCTTTTCTTATACTCATAGTTTTATATTATACTTTATTTTTTTTTAAAAAGTCAATCATTTTCTTCTTAAAAGCGCAACTTCAACTGCACCTTTTTGTTTTGCAAGGTCAAGGATTTCAATAACCTTTCCATGAGGAACAAGTGAATCTGCAGAAACGATAACAAGACGGGATGGACTTCTTGCAAGAAGTTCTGGTAAAATTTCTTCAAGTTTCTCATATGTAATTGGTTCTTCATTTAAAATGATTTCTCCATTCTGTTTTAAATGGATATTAACTTTAAATTCAGTTGTTGGTGAAACTTTTTCAATAGGTGCCTTTCTAACCTTTGGAGCAGTTACAGAAAGCCATGTCTGAAAAATTGGTGCAGCACCAAGAACAAAAACAAGAACAAGTAAAAGTGCAACATTTATACCAGGGGTTAAATCTATTGGAGGAGCACCACCAATCAATCTCCTTCTCATATTTTTGATTTATCCCTTATATAGAGCAAATAGTTTAATATTTCTTTTCCACCAACTTCAATTCTTGCAAGCAAATGAGTTATCTTATTCCTAAAATAGTTATACATTATTGCAGATGGGACTGCAATTATTATTCCAAGAGCAGTTGTTAAAAGTGCAATTGCAACACCTTCAAGCATTGCCTCAGGACCTACTGCTGCACCTTTTTTTGCAACACCATAAAATGCCTGTATTATTCCAACAACAGTTCCAAGTAATCCTAAAAGTGGGGCAATGTAGCTGGAAGTTCCTAAAACTGTTAATTTTCTTCCAAGTTCAAGCTCAGTAACCATCATTCCTGAATTAAAAATTGATTCAAGAACATCTCTTGGTAATTCAGGATTTTCAATAACCATATAAACTATCCTTGCTATTGGGGTCTTTGATTCACCTGAAAGTAATTTCAACTCCTCTATTTTTCCCCTTTCAATTAGATTTTTTGCCCTTGAAATAAATTTTGCCTCTTCCTTTTCAGAAAGCTTTCTATAAGATAAAATCCTGTCAATTATAGCCCATAAGGCAACAAGTGAAAGGATTTCAAGAGCAAGCATAAAAGGATTTAACGCAAGTTTTATTATGCTTTGACCAAGTATCATAATATCACCTCCTTTATTTTCTTAATGCACTCGCCCTTGAAAGGGCATCCTCTTTTATATTTTTATCATTTGTAACCTGCGCTATTGCCTCATATATTGAAGCTGCTCTTGCTACATCTCCACTAACTTGATACAAATATGCAAGTTGATATAATCCCCTTATTCTATAAGGGTCATCAACTCCACCAACCCTTAAAAGTCCTGAATAACTATCAATCGCCTTTTTTGTATCCCCTATTTTATTATATGCTTCACCTAAAACATAATAATATCTTGTTGCAAATTCAGGAGGGGGAGAAGAAAGTTCAAGTTCTTTTATTGCTTCCCTTAATTTTCCAAGATTTAATAAACATTCTGCTTTTAAAATTATTCCTTCTTTTGAAGCAGGATGCATTGAATAATCTTTAATAAGTTTTTCAAGAACTTCTTTTGCCTTTAAATAATCCTCCTGCTGAATAAGTCCAATTGCTTCAAGTTTAAGCATTGTTGGAACTTCCTCATGATTTGGGAAATATGTTACAAATTTTTCTGCCTCTTCAGCCATTGCTTTAGCATTTCCGAGAGCAGAATAAGAGGCAACAACAACTTTTTGAGCCATCGGCGCAAGTTCTGATTTTGGGAAAAGAAGAAGAACCTTTTTTGCCTTTTCTATTGCTTCCCCATATTTTTTCTCATTATATAACTTTGCTGCAAGATTATATAAATTTTCTGCAAGAAGCTCACTTTCTGGAAATTCCTTTGAATACTCCTCAACTTTTTCAGCATCTTCCTTTGAAACAAAATAATAGGCCTGTTCCAAAAGTTTTTTTGCATTTATAGCAAGACTATCTTCAGGATAAAGGGATAAAAATTTTTTCAATACATTTACAGTCATTTCATAATTTTTCATATTGTAATAGGTGGAAGCAAGCTCTACAAATCCCTCTTTTACTTTTTCTGAAAATGGAAATTGTTCAAGCAAAACATTATAATAAGTTATTGCCTTTTCAAATTCACCAGCCCTAAAATATGTATTTCCAAGCCAATAACTAGAGAGTGCTGCATATTTTGAATTTGGAAATTCACTCAAACATGCCTCCCATTCCTTTATTGCATTTGCATAATATCCAGCCCTTGCATAGGATTCACCAGTATAAAATAATGCAGCAGGTGCCAAAGAAGAAGAGGGATAATTTTGAACAATTGACTTAAAGGTATAAGCAGCCTGCAAATAATTTTTCTTTTTCTCTTCGTCATTTTGTATTTCACCACTTTTATCGTATATTGCTATACCTTTTCCAAAAATTGAAGAAATAAGTGCTGATGTATCCTTTTGATACCCACTTATAACAACATCAAATTTTTGAATTGCAGCATCATACCTTCTCATTTCAATATAGCACCATCCAAGAGCATTAAAAATTTCACCCATTATTTCAGGGTCACCACTTTCAGAAATTGATTCATAAAGATTTATTGCCTTTGCAACATCACCCCTTTGATAATATGCCTCTGCAAGCATATGTCTTATCCTATTTGTCCATGTAGAAGAATAATAATCCATCCCTTCAGGAATATTAGGTGGAGATTTTAAAAATTCCTCACCTGCTGCAATTGCTTCGTCAAACTGCTTTGTATCTATCATACACTTTAAAAGTAAAGAAACTGCTGGATATGCAATAAAAGAATTCTTTGCATATTTTAAAAGATTTTCAAGTTGATATTGTGCTTCCAAAGTCTTACCTTGCCTATATAAAACACAGGCAGTTAAATAATCCCCAACCCCTCTATATTCTCCTGTATTATAAACATTTGCAAGTTGTCTATAAGAAATGATTGCCTGCGATGAATCACCTATCTCAAGATATACTTTTCCAAGTTCCATATGAGCAACAGGTGCAACACCAAGACCTGGAAAATCAAAGGCAGCTTTTAATAAATATTTTAATGCTTCAGATTTATTCCCCATTTTACTTAATGCTTTTCCACTCATAAGATATGCATGTGCTGCAAGAACTCTATCTTCATGTTTAAGAAGGGGTTTAAAGTATAATAAAGATTTTGCATATTCCTCCTCATGATATAAACAAGCACCTATTTTATAATTTGCATAATCTACAAGTTGTGATTTACCATAATCCTTTATAAATTTTATATAAAGCTCTTTTGCACCTCTATAATCTTCATTTATGTAAAGGGCTTCTGCTTGCTCAAAGGAAGCATATTCTGCTAATGGAGTATTTGGATAAAGCATAACAACTTTTTTGAAATTTTGAAGTGCTTCAACGGGTCTTTTTATTCTTGCAAGCGCTTCTGCTTTATAAAAAATACCAACACCTGTTAAAGCATTTTCCAACTTTTTATAAGCAGATTCATAAATACTTTGAGTAAAATAATAAATTCCTTGCGCCTCAAGAAGCCTTATATCTTCTGCATAACCAGGAAATTTTTTCATCTTTTGAATTAAGTAACTTTCTGCTTCCTTTGGATTTTCCTTTGCAAGAAATATTAAGCCAAGAGCATAATAAACTTCTGGTAAAATGTAAGAATTTTGTGCTCTTTCTTCAAGATTCTTAAAAATCTTATAGGCATCGTCATATCTACCAAGATTAAAATAGCATTCACCAATTCTATAATCAAATTCAAGATCCATTACCTTACCAAGATTTGTATTTTTTAATTCCCTATAATAATCTATTGCATTTTCATAAAGACCTTCATGAAAAAGGATTTCCGCATATTCAACCTTTTTTATTTCATCCTCTGAAAAGATAAAGGAAAATAAAAATAAAAAGATTTTCATTTTTCCTCCTCTATTATTATTTCTTCTTC
>CAZUSI010000024.1:8128-20099 GCA_964623395.1 uncultured bacterium
TTGGTTTAACTTTTTCTTTAAAGAATATTTCACCTGCAGGACCAATTGTCCTTATTTCACTTAAAAAACCCTCTTCTTTATATACAGAGCCCTTCCTTTCAATAACTATGCATTCATAATAATATTTTCCATCCATTGCAAGCATACCAAAATCATCCCTTCCATCCCATATTATTTCTCTTGGAGGAGGGCCAAATTCCTTAAAAACCCTTATAACTTCACCTTTACTATCTTTAATTAAAAATTGATACCTTTCAATTTCTTTTCTTGTATTTACAAATATTCTTATTGGTAAAACATTGTTTTCTCTTGAAGTTGGAGAAAAAACATAGAGTCTTGGAGAAACTTCTAATCTGAAACCAGCAAAATGTAAAAATAATGTAAAATAATATGTCATTGGGAAAAATCCAGAAGATTCATAATGATATGTTCCTGCAAAATCAACACCAATTGTTTTTCCAATCATTGGATATTCTAATCCAAATCCAAAACAAAATCTTTTATTATCCATTCCTGCTCTTAAGCTTAAAAATCTAAAAGGTTTATATTCAAGACCTGCTGAGGGTTCAATTATGTTTCTTTCAGGAATACTTGTTAAATCAAAAAGTGCAATAAATTTATCATAATATAATCTATATGCTATTCCTCCTTTTATACCAAGGGGATATCTTTCAACTTCTTCAATCAATTTAATTCTTGGTGGAAGAATATTTTGAAAAGAAAAGCCAAAGGAAAAGGGATTATTACCCAAAAATAAAAATCCAACATCAAGACCATGTCCAATTCCTGAATATGAAGAAATATGATGATAAATTAATTTATAAGAAAAACCAAATCCAAAATTATAGGAAATTTCTCTTGCATAATTTAAGGAAGCTAAAAGATTATATTCAACAAATTTATCACCTTTTTTATTTCCCCATTCATCAGTTATTTCCATTTTACCAGAATAAAGACCATTTAAATAAATTCCAAAATTGCCATATTCTTTTGTTGGTCTTGCGTATCCAAGCCATCCCATTGTTGCACCAAGGGGTAAAAGAGCATCTGAGAAAACAATTTGCTGTGGATTAATGTATGATAAGGAAGCAGGATTAAAATAAATACTTGATATATCACCTGTAAGGGCAACACATGTTTTTCCAAGTGATAAAATTCTTGCAGAAACAGGAAAATATTCATAACTACCTGCAAATCCCCAATTCCCTTCCTCTGAATAAAGAAATGAAATTAAAGAAAAAATTAAAATTAACCTTCTCATTTTTCCTCCTATCTTATTATCCCTATAAGCCTTCTTGTTGTTAAAACATTTTCAGCACCACTTGTTGCTCTTAAAACTGCCACATATGTTCCTGATGAAACTTTCTTTCCCTTATCATTTCTACCATCCCATTTTATTCTATTTAGTCCTGCAACTCCATTTATTTCAAATTTTTTAACCAAATTACCAAAAAGATCATAAATATAAAGTTTAACACTTGCAGATTTTGGCAAAAGAAAAACAAAATTTGTTTCTTCAGAACCAATTTTTCCAAAAGGATTTGGATAATTTATTAAAGTATCAGGAATTCCTTTTAAATAAGCAACAAATATTTTATCAGTGTAATGTTCACCGGTCCCAAGACTATCTACTATTTTAATTTTAATTTCTTCAGAATTTTCTGTTGTATAAAATACATCCCCTTCAAATTTTCCAAGCTCCATTTGAACAACATTTGGATAAAAGACACCTTGTACTGGCTGAAGATTTGAAGCAAGAACAGCTGAAAGATAAATTGGATGAGAATGAGGAACAACATTTCCTTGAGGATCAACAAATTCTATTTTAAGATGAATTGGATCGCCAGATAAAACTGTGTCAGGTGAAACTTTTGAAACATATTTACTTCCAACAATTTGAAGAATTACCGCTTCACTTTGTCTTTGAATATTTTTATCAAGCCCATAAATATAATAGGCACCACTTTTAAAAATTGTAACTTTAAAGGAGTCAACGCCATTTATAAGGTTTATAAAAGAAGGAACTGTATCAATATATTCATTAGATGGGTTAAATACAAGAATACCTGTATCGTTAACACCTTTTCTAAAATTGAAGTAATTATCACAAGCATAAAGTTTTAAATAAAAGGGAATTGCAGAAGGTAAATAAGGGATATCACCTTTTTTACCCTTACTTGAATCACCTGGAAAATGTCTTTCACCTGGAGCAACAAGTAAAAGTTTTTTATAATCACCTGAATAAACTTGGAATGAAGGCCAAAGTGTATCTCCCACATAATTTGTTTCAAGTGGTAAAGCATAAACTACTCTTGAATCAGTTGATTGGAAAAATTGAGGTGGATATGTTGCAATTTTAAATTTTATTTTAACTTCTGTGGAATCATTTAAATTTAAAGTATCAATTTTTACAAGTGAATCGTTTGAACTTAAATAGAAATTTAAATTTCCTGAAACAGGATTATAGTATTTATCAGTTAAAATAACTTTAAATCTACAAGTATCACCTGCGGTAATTGGAGAAGGTGTAAATGGATCCTTTCCACCAATTGTTGTATCCCCTTTAACAAGCATTTGATTTTTATAAAGTATTACAATTCTTTTTGGTGAAGATGGTGATATATTTAAAGTATTTGAAATACCACTACCCCTTGGACATGTCCCATAAACATTTACATTTCCAGCCCTATATATCCTTATATTCATTTGTAAACTCCCTTTAAAGGCTGAGCCAGTTGCTGGGTCCATTAAATGATGATTCCATTCACCATCAATAGAAAAATATATAGGACCTGAATAGGTTGTATCAATCTGTCCCTGGTCATTTTTAACATAAACAACCATTTGATAATAGTCATTAACAGTGCCAGAAGTAGGATTTATTATTATATCAAGAGAACCTGAAAATCCTTTATATACATATAAGAAAATCATTCCTATTATAGTTAATTTTTTCATAATTTTACTCCCACTTAATTTTATTTAAAAACAAATTATAATGTTTTTTAATTTCCCTTGTCAACTCCTCTTTTTCAATTGGAACTGCCCCTAGTTTTGTCACTTCAATACCTGCACCTATTGTTGCAAAAATTGCTGAAGAAATTATATCAAACCCTGAAAGGTATGAAAGTGAAAGTAAAGAAATAACAGTATCACCTGCTCCAGTAACATCATAAACTTCTACTTTATTTGATGGAACTTTAAATACCCTATTATTTTCATCAATCCCCATCATCCCTTCCTCCCCCATCGTCATTATTATATTTTTACATCTTATTTTATTTTTTATATATTTAATTGCAGATATTTTCTCCTCTTCATTTTTAAGATTTTTACCAAGAACCCTTTCTACTTCCCTTAAATTTGGTTTAAAAATTGTTACATTTTTATAAAAGAAAAAGTTTTCAAATTTTGGGTCAACAAAAATCATCTTTTCATTTTTTATTATTTTGTTTATATTTTCCTTTGAAAGTAAACCCTTTTCATAATCCTGAATTATTATTCCATCACAAATATTTTTTAACTCTTCATATTTTAAAAAAAATTCCTTTAAATATTTTCCTTCTATTTTATAATTATCTTCATAATCAATTCTTATCATCTGTTGATTTCTTGCAATAACTCTTGTTTTAATTATTGTTTTCCAGTTATAAGAATTTATTAAAAAATCCGTATTTATACCATTTTCTTTTAACTTTTTAATCACAATTTCACCTGCAAAATCATTCCCCACGATTCCCAAAAGAAAAACATTTGCTCCCAATTTTTTAATATTTAAGGCAACATTTGCTGCTCCACCTAAATTATAAGATTTATTTAAAACTTTAACAACTGGAACAGGTGCTTCAGGAGATACTCTTTCTACTTCTCCAAATATATATTCATCAAGAATGATATCACCAATAACAAGAATTTTTAAATTTCTAACTTTTTTAAAAAAATTATTTATCATAATATTTTTTAAGTTTTTTATAAGTCCTTTTAATTTCCTCTGAAATTACTTTTGTATTTCCTATAACGGGCATAAAATTTGTATCACCTGCCCATCTTGGAACAATATGAAAATGAATATGCTCATCAAATCCAGCGCCTGAAATTTTTCCAATATTTAAACCAATGTTAAATCCATCAGGTGAATAAACCTTTTTCAAAATTTCTATTGATTTTTTTAAAAACTCCATAATTTCTTCTATCTCTTCTTTATTTAATTTTTCAAAATCTCCTATGTGTCTATAAGGGGCAACCATCAAATGTCCTGGATTGTAAGGAAATATATTCATAATTACAAATGAATATTTCCCTCTTTTTAAAATAAAACTCTCTTTATCTTTTTTAATAGAAGGCTTTAAACAAAAAATACATTCATATCCTTTTTTAAAACCTTCAACATATTTAATTCTCCATGGGGACCAAAGAATCTTCAAGAGCCACCCTTTGCTGTTGCGAAAGCAATTTGATCAACCCTTTTCATTTCCTTTCTTGAAACCTTTTTAATTTCCCATTTAAATTCTTTAAGAATTTCTTTAACTTTTTTAAAAAGTGGAATAATCTTCTCTGATTTTACCCTATATTTTCCAAGAAGATGATTTATAATAAGTTCTGAATCTGTCCTCAATTCTATTTCCTTTATAGAAAGTTCTTTTGCCTTTTCAAGCGCATAAATTAATGCCTTATATTCAGAAACATTATTTGTTGATTCTCCTATGAATACTCCTTCTTCATGTAAAACTTCACCCTTCTCATTTTCAATTATATAAGCACAAGCAGAAGGACCAGGATTACCAATAGAAGAACCATCAAAATAAATTATAAATTTTTCATTCATAAATCCTCCTCAGGAATATATAAAATTCTTCCACAATTTTCACAAAAATCAATTCCCTTTGTTTTCTTTAACTTATCAACCTTCTGTGTGGGTAAAGATGCATGACACCCCCCACATATTCCTTCAGTTGAATTTTTCTTTATTCTTAAAGGGACAATTGCTGGAATACCTCTTAATTTTTTAATTTTTTCATAATTTTGAAGAAATTCATTACTTATCCTTTTAGAAACTCTAAATCTTTCATCCTTTATTATTGGAATTTCATCCCTTAATTTCTTCTCTTCTTCTCCAATCTCCTTTATTCTATTTTTAAATTTTTCTATTTTTTCTTTACCTTCCTTTTTAAATTCCTCAAATTTTTTCTTTTC
This sequence comes from uncultured bacterium, assembly GCA_964623395.1. Taxonomy (GTDB): domain Bacteria; phylum Hydrothermota; class Hydrothermia; order Hydrothermales; family Hydrothermaceae; genus JBDRZD01. The sequence goes on from CAZUSI010000024.1 coordinate 13,322, forward strand.
CTCCTCTATATTCTCCATAAGATTTAATGCCTCATCTTCAATCTTTTCCTTTTTCTTTTTTGCTTCACTTATTTCCTTTTCAATTGCCCTATATTCCTCATTTGTCCTTACCCTTAATTTATCTTGTTCAAACTTAACTATAAGGTTTTCAATATCTTCAATTTCATAAAAATAATTCTTTAACCTTTTTTCCATTTCAATAATTTTCTCTTCATTTTCTTTTATCTTATTTTGGGTATCTTCTATTTCTTTTTTCAAACTTTCTATCTCCTTAGGAATTTCACTTATTCTTTTTTCCATATTAAATATTATTTCGTCCTTTTCCTGAAGCAAAAGCAAATTATTAAGTTCTTCCCTTGTATTTTCCATCTCAATTTTAAATTTTTCATTATAATTTTTAGAGAAACAATTTGTCAAATAAAAAACCCATATTAAAATTAATATTTTCCCTATCTTTTTTAATTTCATAAAAACCAAAATAAAATTTAAAATATTTTAATTTAAAATTTAAATCTATTCCAAATATATTTCCTTGCCCATATAAGGGTAAAAGTTCATAATAAGGGAAAAATGTTGTATTATAAAAATATATTCTTGAATAATAATTTTCTGTATTAAAAATTCCATAGTTTATTTCAACAAATTTTTCCTTTAAACTTAAAAATACTCCATTCCCATAATAAAAATTTTTATCCTTTTTACTAATTACATAGTTAATTTTAAAAGTTAAAATATTATAATAAAAATTTAATCCAAATCTTTCCCTTTTATAATTTGAAAATGTGTTTTTATAATCAAAGGAAAGGATAAAATTTTTTATTTTCCTTTGAATTGAAAAATAATTTTTATAGGAATAATTTGTTTCAAGAATTCTTCTATAAATAAGCGTATAAATATAAAATTTAAAGGAGAAAATAAAAAAATCTTCAAATATGCAAGTTCCTATTTCATCCCTTGCATTAAAATTTTGGGATATATAAGAGGAATGGAAATCATAATTGTTTTCATCTAATCTATAAATTAAAAAGCCAAATTTTTTGAATAAAAATTTAAATAAATAGGTATTATTTAAAGGAAGATATTCTAAATCAATTTTATATTCTTTTAAGGGAAAAGAAAAAGAAAGGGAAATCTGATTGAAATTTTTATTTAAAGAATAAATGCTTTTGTTTAAAAAATTCCTTTCAATTAGAATTGAGAAAAAGAATTTGTTTTTATAAAATCTTAATCCAGAACCAATTTTATTTTCAAAAAAATTTTCTTCATTTTTATAATTTCTTGAGGATAAATAAAATAAAAAATTTTTATAGGAAATATAAAATCCCTTTAACCCTCTATTATAAAAAGATGAAGAAATATATTTTGCATCAAATATAAAAAATTTTGAGAAATTATAAAAAAATCCTTGCGAACCATAGATAAGACCATTTCCATTTTCTATAAAATAATCACCAAAAATAAAATTGAAATCTTTTTTATAAAAGGAATAGGAAAATCTATATAAGGAATAAAAGTTGTAATTTTTTGAATATAAAAGATTAAAGGAATTTTTTCCAAAATCAAAATTTAATTTATTCAAAAATTTATTTTCCTTTTCAAAATATGAATAAAAATTAAATCTTTTCCTTTTTATTTCAAAATCAAAATACCTTTCAAATATACTATCAGGTAAAAATATTTTTGTTCTCCTTTTAAAATCTTCTTTATTTTTAAAATACCCCTTTTCTCTTTCCTTCAAAATTTTTTCAGCATCATAAATGTTTAAAAAGGGGAAGGAAATAAGTTTATCAATTTTATCATAATTGGGATTTATCCTTAATTCAGAAAAATAAACTTCAATTTCTTCCCTTTTTTCTTCCTCATCAAAATAAAAGATAAAAAATAGAATAAGGAAAAAATTCAATGTTCCCTATGAACTATAAAATCAAATAAATTTTCAAGAAATTTTCTTTCCTCACTTTCTTCAAAATTTTCTATTAAAATCCTTTTTGCCTTTTCCTTTTCCCTAATTGCCTTTTCTTTTGCCTTCTCAATCCCAAAAACCTTAACATATGTCATTTTATTTAAATCCTTTTTAACATCCTTACCCATTTTTTCTTTATCCCCTATTTCATCAAGTATGTCATCAACAATTTGAAAAGCAAGCCCAATTTTAATACCAATATCTTCTAAAATTTTAAGTTTTTCAAATTTTTCCGCAAATATACCACCTATTAAAAAGCATGCTTTAAAAAATTCAGCAGTTTTTAAAATATGAATTTTTTTTAAATAATCTTTATTTGGTTTTTTTCTTTCACCTTCAATATCATAAATTTCTCCACCAACAACACCAGAAGGGCCAATCGCCTTTACCAAAGTTTCAAGAGATTTCATTTTTAAAAAGGGAGGTGCTTTGCTTTTCAAAAATACTTCAATTCCATATATAAAAAGTGCATCACCTGTTAAAATTGCAGTTGCCTCATCAAATTTTTTATGAAGGGAAGGAATTCCCCTTCTTAAATCATCATTATCTATTGCGGGAAGATCATCATGAACTAAGGAAAAAGTATGAATGAGTTCAATTGAAACAGCAGGTGGCAAAATATATCCTTTGTTTTTTCCACCACATAATCTATAAGTGGATACTGCAATTATTGACCTTATTCTCTTTCCACCTGCCTTTATAGGATAAGGAATTGATTTTCTTAAAGTTAAAGGAACATTTTTATCAAATTTTAAAAATTTAAATATTTCCCTATCTATTTCCCTTTTTCTTTTTTCAAATTCCTTTAAAAAATTCATAGAGTTTAATTATAAGGTAAAAAAATTTATTTATGATAATCCATTCCCTTAATTATCGTTAACGCCCTATATATTTGTTCATATAGAATTAATATTGAAAATTCATGGGGAAATGTCATCTTTGAAAGAGAAAGGATAAAATCAAAATTTTTAAAAATTTCTTCCTTTAAACCAAATGGTCCCCCAATAACAAAATCAACATTTTTACCTTCTAAAATTATTTTATTTAAAAATTCTGAAAATTCTAAAGAATCCATCATCTTCCCTTTTCTATCAAGAAGTATTTTAAAATTTTTCTTATTTAAAAAATTAACTATCCTTTCACTTTCCTTCTCAACTGCAAACCTTTTATTTTTTTCCTCCTTAATTTCTATTTCTTCAATTTTTAAAAAATAACTTATTCTTCTTTTATATTCTTTTACCAAATTTCTTATATTTTCATCTTTTAATTTTCCAACATAAATTATCCTTATCACATTTAAATTATAAATTAATGAACTTTAAATTGACAATTAAAATTTTTTTATATTAAAATTAAAATGTGAAGAAAATTTTATTAAACCTTTTAATTTTTTTAATGGTGGGAATATTAGCAGTTTTTACTTATTCTTTTCTTGAAAGTTTTAATTTAAAAAAGAAAAATGAAGAAATTATAAATAAAAGGAATTTAAGGGTTGAGGTTTTAAATGCAACAAAAGTAAAAAGATTAGCACAAAGAGTTACTGCAAAATTGAGGGAAATGGGTTTTGATGTAATTAGGTATGGTAATCATGATATGGAATTAAATGAAACATGCATATTTGATAGAAAATATCCTGATTTAAAAGCAGGAAAATTGCTTGCAAAAGAAATTGGAAATCCAAAAGTTTATTTTGAAGCAGACCCTGATGATTTAGTTGATATTACTATAATAATTGGAAAAGATTATAAAAAATATTTTTCTGAAATTGAAAAAGAGTGGGAATAAAGTCCCTGAAATAATAAAAAAAGTTTTTAAAATTCTTTATGATAAAAAGAATGAGGATTTAATAGTTATTGATGTTAGTAAAGTCTTGCAAGGTATATGTGATTATTTTATAATTGCTACTGGATATACAGAAGAGCATTTAAGGGCAACATGTATGGAAATTGAAAAAAAGATGAAGGAAGAAGGGATTTTACCACACCATATTGAGGGTTATGAAAAAGGTGTATGGATACTTATGGATTATGATGATTTTGTAGTGCATTTATTTTTGGATGAAATTAGAAGATATTATGACCTTGAATCCCTTTGGGGGGATCAAAAAACTTATGGAATCAAAGAAATTCTTGAGGAAGGAGATTGAAGATTTAATAGGGAAAATTCTTGGTGAAAAAATTTCTCTTGAAAAACCAAAAAATATAAATTATGGAGATTATTCATTCCCTTTATTTGAAATTTCAAAAAGAAAAAATAAAAAGCCAGAAGAAATTTTTGAAGAAATAAAAGAAAAAATTGAAAAAGAAAAAATTTTTGAAGAAATAAATTATTTAAAGGGATTTTTAAATATAAAAATTTCTTTTGAAATTCTTATAGATAATTTGAGGGAAATTTTAAGGGAAAAAGAAAATTTTGGAAAAATTAATATAGGGAAAGGGAAAAAAATAAACCTTGAATTTGTTTCTGCAAACCCAACAGGTCCTTTAAATGTGGCAAATGCAAGGGCTGCTTCAATGGGTGATACACTTGCAAATTTATTAAAAAGTGCTGGATTTTATGTTGAAAAAGAATATTATGTCAACGATTCAGGAAATCAAGTTAAAATTCTTGAAAATTCCTTAAATATAAGGATAAAGGAGATTTTGGGTGAAAAAATTTCTTATCCTGAAGAATTTTATCCGGGAGAATATTTAATAGAAATTGCAAAAGAAATAGTTGAAAAGAATATAAGTGATAAAATTGAATATGCAATAAACAAAATTTTGGAAAGTCAAAGAAATTCCCTTTTAAAAATAGGTGTTAAATTTGATAATTTTGTAAGGGAAAGTGATATAAGAAAATCTAAAAAAGTTGAAGAAGTTTTAAAAAGGATTTCAAAATATACTTATGAAAAAGATGGTGCAATATATTTTAAATCAACGAGTTTTGGAGATGATAAGGATAGGGTTTTAATTAAAAAAAATAAGGAAATCACTTATTTTTTAGCTGACCTTGCCTATCATCTTTATAAGGTGGAAAGAGGATTTGATATTTTAATAAATATATGGGGACCTGATCATCATGGTTATATAGCAAGAATGAAAGCAGGGCTAAAGGCCTTAGGATTTGAAAATTTTGAAGTTTTAATATGTCAGCAGGTAAACTTAAAAAGGGGAAATGAAACAGTAAAACTTTCAAAAAGAAAGGGAATTTATTATACAATGGATGAACTTATAGAGGAAGCAGGAAAAGAAAGCACAAGAATTTTTATGCTTTTAAAAAGTTTTGATTCACCTTTGGACTTTGATATTGAACTTTCAAAAAGAATTTCCTTTGAAAATCCCCTTTATTATCTTCAATATATGCATGCAAGATGTGTAAATGTTAGAAAATATGCAAATGAAAAGGGGATTAATGAAGAAAATTTTGATGAAAAATATTTAAAGGAGAATGAAGAAAGGGAAATTCTTTTAAATCTCTTTTATTTTAAGGATATTGTTGAAAAGGGAGCAATTTTAAGGGCTCCTCATCTTTTACCCCATTTTCTCTTAGAGCTTGCAGGTCTTTATCATTCCTATTATCAAAGGAAAAGGATTATAAGTGATGATATAGAAGTTTCAAAAGCAAGACTTGCTTTAAACAATGCATGTGAATATGTTATAAAAAATGGATTAAAAATAATGGGAATAAAGCCAATTGAGAGGATGTGATGGAAAGTGTTGTTGAATTTTGTGATGTTAAAAAAATTTATAGGAATAAATATTATGCTTTAAAAAATATAAATTTAAATATAAATAAAGGGGAATTTATATTTCTTGTTGGTCCTTCAGGAGCAGGAAAAACAACCCTTTTAAAACTCATTTATATGGAAGAATTACCTGAAGAAGGTGAAGTAAAGGTTCTTGGATTTTCAAATAAAGATATAAAAAAGAAGGATATAGAATTTTTAAGAAGAAAAATAGGAGTTGTGTTTCAGGATTTTAGATTACTTGCTGATAGAAATGCACTTGAAAATGTCACATTTTCTCTTGAAATTATAGGGGTTCCTTATAAAGAGGCAAGGGAAAAAAGTTTAAAGGTTTTAACTGATATTGGTCTTATAGGAAAAGTAGATAGTGATATATTTGATCTTTCAGGAGGAGAAAAACAAAAGGTATGTATTGCAAGGGCACTTGTAAGAGAACCCATAATTTTAATTGCTGATGAACCAACAGGAAACATAGATCCTGAATCATGTGATGAAATAATTGATTTACTTATTAAAATACATTCAAAGGGAACAACTGTAATAATGGCAACTCATAATTATTCGCTTATTGAAAAAATTCCTATTAAAAAAACAGTATATCTTGAAAGGGGAGAAATTAAGAAAATAGAATGATAATAAGACCAAAAAGATTCTTTTTAACGGCTGGATGTGGAAAAGGGAAATATCCATTGATTGCCTTTGATAATGCTTTAAAAGATGCAAAAATTTCAGATTATAATCTTTTAAAAGTTTCAAGCATTTTACCAGAAGGTGCAAAGGAAAGAAAATTTTTAAAAATTAAAAAGGGGTCTATAATTTTTATTGCCTATTCATATTTAATAGAAGAGGAAGGAATTATAAGTTCTGCTTGTGCTGTTGCAATTCCTAAAAGAAAAAATGATATAGGAGTAATAATGGAATTTTCAGGAAAAGTTGAAGAAAAAATTGCAATTGAAAAAGTTTGTGAAATGGCTGAAATCGCAATGAAGGAAAGAGGTATTCTAATTAAAAAAATAATTTCAAAATCAAAAAGTTTAATTGCTGAAAAATATTCCTGCACATTTGCAGGATGCTGTTTATGGTAATTA
>CAZUSI010000025.1:0-19217 GCA_964623395.1 uncultured bacterium
CAAGCGTTTTCATTTTTATATTTTAAAGAATTAAATTTAATTAGGTCAAACAAATATATTGTAAAAATCTTCTGAAATCTTGTAAAATCTTTCTTCGCATATTATTCCTTCCTGAATTACTATTAATTTTTTGAATTTTTTTAAATTTTTTAGATAAAATAAAAGGAATATCTTTTTTAATTCATCTGGAATTTCTCCAAATCTATCTTTTATTTCATAATAAATTTCCTTCATTTCATTTAGACTTTCACTTTCACTTAATCTTTTATAAATTGAAATTATAACTTCTTCATCCTCAATATATTCTCTTGGAATATAAACATCAGACTCAATAATTATTTTAGCTTCTTTTTCAAAAATTTTCTCTCCTTTTATCCTTTTTATTTCTTCATCCAAAATTTTGAAAAATAAATTATATCCAAGAGAACTTGCAATTCCATGCTGTTTTTTATCAAGTATTTTTCCCGCTCCCCTTAATTTCATATCATATAAGGCAATTTTAAATCCAGAGCCAAGATGTCTATAAGTTGCAATTGCTTTTAATCTTTTTTTCGCATTTTCGCCTATATTTTTTGGAATTAAAAAATATGCATATGCCTTTTTATCCTTTCTTCCAACCCTTCCCCTTATTTGATGCAATTCTGCAAGACCAAACAAATGTGGGTTTTCAACTATTAATGTATTTGCATTTGGAAAATCAACTCCTGCTTCAAGTATTGATGTAGAAACAAGTATATCAATTTTTCCAAGCATAAAATTTATAAATATATCTTCTATTTTTTCCTTTTCCATTCTTCCACAAACTGTTTCAACAATTGCTTCAGGGAAAATACTTTCAATTTTTTCCTTTATTTCCTTTAATCTTTTAATTCTATTATAAATATAAATGATTTGTCCCCCTCTTTCAAGTTCAAAATTTATTGCCTTTTCAATTGTTTCAATATTATATGGAGTAATTATTGTTTCAACTTCTTTTTTTAAAGGTGGAGGTGTTTCTAAAAGGGATAAATCCATTATTTTATTTAAGGAAAGGAAAAGGGTTCTTGGTATTGGTGTTGCTGAAAGATATATTGTATCAATATTTTTTTTAAAAAATTTCATTTTTTCCTTTTGAAAAATACCAAATCTATGCTCATCATCAATTATTAAAAGTCCTAAATCTTTAAATTTTATATCTTCTTGTAAAATTCTATGTGTTCCTATAATTATATCAATTTCCCCATTTTCAATTCCCTTAATTATTTCCTTTTGTTTTTCTTGTGGCTTTAATCTTGTTAAACTTTCAACCCTTATATCAAAATTTTTTAATCTTTCCTTAAAATTAATTTCATGCTGAACTGCAAGAATTGTTGTTGGAACTAAAATTGCAACTTGTTTTTTATTAAGGGCAACTAAGGAACTTGCCCTTAACGCAATTTCTGTTTTTCCAAATCCAACATCACCACATATAACTCTATCACATATTTTATCTGATAATATATCATTTTTTACTTCTTCCCATACTTTTTCCTGATCTTCTGTCTCTTCATAAGGGAATGAAATTATTATTTCATCCATTTCCTTTTTATATTCATAATCAAAATTTTTTCTATTTGCTTTTCTTTCTGCCATTGTTTCAAGAATTTTCTTTGCAAAATCATAAGCATATATTTTTGCCTTTAATTTTTTAATGAAAAAATTTCTTGAACCCAAAGGAGTTATTTTAACTTTTTTTCCAGAATACCTTTCTATTTTTCCAATATCATAAAAGGGAACATAAATTTTTTGATTTTCCTTAAAAATTATAACAAATGTATCAATTTTTTTATTATTCATTTCAAAGATTTTTACCTCTTTTAAATAACCTATCCCATAATCCTCATGAATTACAGGTTCACCTAATTCAAGAAGATTAAGGTCTTCTAATTTTCCTCCTAAACCCTTTATTTTTTCTTCCTCTTTAAATCCATATATTTCTCCTTCTGAAAAAACTGCAATCTTGAAATCCTTTAAAACAAAACCCTGATATAAATTTCCCTTTTTGTATTCAATAAATGGGAAAATATTTTTTAGATAACTGTATCTTATTTTATTTGGTGCAAAATAAAATATATTAAAATTTTTTTCTTTCCATTTATTCAATTCCCTTTTAAATATTTCAAAAAAAAGGGGTGGATTTGGAATTATTTCAAAAGGAAATTTTTCTTCTTTTTCATAAATTATTTTAAAATCCTTTAATTCAATTTTTTCTCCATAAAAATTTTTTGTTAAAAGTAAATATTCTTCTATCTTTTTAATTAATTTTTGACTTAATGGGTCAAAAATTCTTATTTCATAAATTTTATTTCCATAAAATTCAATTCTTAAAGGGAAGTCCTCATTTTTTGGATAAAAATCAACAATTCCCCCCCTTACTGCATACTCATTTTTTTCTTCAACATAATATACCCTTTCAAATCCCTCATTTTCAAGAATTTCAATAAGTTTTTCCCTTTCAATTTCTTCCCCTTTTTTAATTCTAAAATAATTGAATTCTTTTATTTTTTCAATCAAATTTTCATTTTTTAAAAGAATTATTTCACTTTCCAAATTCAAATTTCCTTCATAAATTGATATTTTTAAATCTGGATTAATATTTTTTATTTCCTCATAAATCTCTTCTATTTCTTCACCTATAAAAATAATTTTTTTATATTTTTTAAAAAATGATAAGAGCAATAAACTTTTTGCACCTGTTGGTATATTTTTTTCAATATAATCTACTTTACTTATTATTTCTTCAAAAACCTTTTCTACCACTTTTCCTCTTTATATATTATTTCTTCGCTTCCATCTTCATACTCAATTTTATAATAACCTTTTAAACAATTTATTTCCTTTACTTTTCCTTTTCCCTTTTCTGTTTTTATTTCTTCACCAATCTTGGGAAATTCCTTTGATTTCTCTTCATAAAAGGGAAATTCAAATCTTAAACAGCATAAAAGTCTTCCACATATTCCTGTTATGTTTTCAGGTGCAGAAAATATGTATTGATTTCTTGCCATTTCTAAAGTAACTGCTTCTATCTGTTTCATCCATTTTTTGCAACATATTTCCCTTCCACACTTTCCAATTCCTCCAATTTCCTTTGCATAATCCCTTGCTCCAATTTGTTCAAATTCTACATGAACATGAAGAATTTTTGCAAGTTTTGGTGCAAATATCTGTAAATTATATCTTTTTTCAGCAGTAAATTGAAATTTAAATATCCCATCCTTTAAATTTGGAAAAACCCTTACAATTTTTATATCATCCATTTCCTCTTTATATATAAATTCCTTTACCATATTCTTTATAATTCTTGTAACTTCTTCCTCCTCTGCAACTCTTAATGACAAAATTTTGTGTTCAGTTTTTTTACTTGATTTTATTCTGAATTTTGCAAGTATTTCTTTTTCCGGTTCTTTTGTTGTTCTTATAAAAATAAAATTATGTTTGTCAAGTTTTAATTCTCCTTCATAAAAATATCTTTCAAATCCACCACCTATTACAGATATTTCAAGTGTATTTTTTTCTTCCTTTTCCTTTTTAAAAAACATTTTAAAATTATAAGGTAATTTAAATTTTATTGACAATTTAATCTCTTATACATAAAAATAAAAATATTATGGAAAAGGAAAAGGCAAAAATTTTAATGGAACTTGCAAGGGAAAGTATTAAAAAAGGGATTGAAGGGAAAATGCGTGAACCTGAAAATATTGATGTAGATGAAAATATTAAAAAGGAATTTGATTATAAAAGAGGGGTCTTTACAACTCTTTATTTATATCCTGAAAAAAAATTGAGGGGATGCATAGGCATTCCTTATCCCATTTATCCTTTATGGAAGGCAGTAATAATATCAGCATATGAATCTGCCTTTTGTGACCCAAGATTTAATCCTTTAAAAAAAGATGAATTTCAAAAAATAGTTATTGAAATCACAGTTTTAACAGAGCCTGAAAAATTAGAGGGTGAACCAGAAGATTATATAAATCAGATAGAAATCGGAAAACATGGGCTTATTGCTCAAAGAGGAATATTTAAAGGTCTTCTTTTGCCACAAGTTGCAACTGAATGGGGATTTAATGAAGAGGAATTTCTATCTGAAACATGTTTAAAGGCAGGATTAGAAAAAGATAGTTGGAAGGATAAAAACACAATTATTTATAGATTTTCAGGAATACTTATAAAAGAAAGTAAACCATTTGGAGATATTGAGGTAAATGATTTGACAAAAATTTAGAAGTAGTATAAATCACATAAATTTGATACAAATTGGTTAAATCAATTAAAATTAAAATCTAAAAAGGAGAAAAAGATGAAAATTCTTCTTGAAAAAAGTGGGGAAGGTAAAAGGGCTTTCAAATTTCCAGAAATTCCTGATTTTGATATTAAAAAATATATACCTGAAAAATATTTAAGAGAAAAAGAAGCAATTTTACCATCTGTTTCTGAAACTGAAATTACAAGGCATTTTAATGCACTTGCAGAAAGGAATTATCATGTTGATAAGGGTTTTTATCCACTTGGCTCTTGCACAATGAAATATAATCCAAAGATAAATGAGGAACTTGCACGCTTACCAGGTTTTACAAATCTACATCCATTAACTCCTGAAAAACTTTGTCAGGGTGCATTAAAACTTATGAAAGAGCTTGAAAATCTTTTATGTGAGATATCAGGTATGGATGCTGTTTCGCTTCAACCCTCTGCAGGTGCAAATGGAGAATTGACTGGTATGCTAATTGTTAGAAAATATCATACAAAAAAAGGAAATCCAAGAAAATATGTCCTTGTTCCTGATTCTGCTCATGGAACAAATCCTGCATCGGTTACACTTTCAGGATATATTGCAAAAACAATTAAATCAAATGAAAAAGGACTCATTTCAATTCCTGATTTAAAAAAGAATTTGAATGAGGAAGTTGCTGCAATTATGATAACAAATCCAAACACACTTGGTCTTTTTGAAGTAGAAATATGCGAAATTGCTGAACTTCTCCATGAAGTAGGTGCCCTTGTATATCTTGATGGTGCAAATTTGAATGCACTTGTTGGTATAATAAAACCTCGTGATTTAGGATTTGACATTGTCCATTTCAATTTGCATAAAACTTTTTCAACCCCTCATGGAGGAGGAGGTCCTGGGGGAGGTCCTATTGGAGTTGTAAAGGAACTTGAAAAATATTTACCAGTTCCAAGAATAGTTTTTGAAAATGGTGAATATAAATTTTCCTATGATTTCCCTGATTCCATAGGTAAGGTTCATTCTTTTTATGGGAATTTCCTTGTTATGGTGAAGGCATATGCCTATATACTTTTAGCAGGGAGTGATGGTTTAAGAGAGGTTTCCTGTGATGCAATTTTAAATGCAAATTATTTAAGGGAAAAAATAAAGGATTTGTTTGAAAATCCATATAGAGATTTTCCCTGCATGCATGAATTTGTTGTATCTGGTGAAAATTTGAAAAGGAAATATGGTGTTAGAACACTTGATGTTGCAAAAAGGCTTCTTGACTATGGATTTCATGCACCAACAATTTATTTCCCATTAATTGTTCCAGAAGCACTTATGATTGAACCAACTGAAACAGAATCAAAGGAAACCCTTGATGCCTTTGCGGATGCTTTAAGAAAAATTGTTAAAGAGGCGGAAGAAAATCCTGATTTAGTTAAAAATGCTCCATACAATACACCTGTAAGAAGGTTGGATGAAACACTTGCAAATAGAAATCCTATACCAAGATGGAAGAAAAATATGACGATTTAATAGAAAGGATTACAAAAAGGATTTTGGATTTAAAATTGGAAATTCCTGCAATTTTATTTTTAGAATCTATAAAGCCAATCTCTTTTATTGCTTCACAATTTTTTGTTTTCCTTGAACCCTTTGTAAATTCAATATTTTCTTTTAAGAATTATCAAAGATTTTATAAAATGCTTGAAGATAGAGAAAATATAGAGAGAATAATAGAGGAATTGGAAAAAGGGAAGAATAAAAAATAATGGATATTTATAGAATTGAGATAATTCCCTTTAATTCAAGAAGAAAAGATATTGAAGAAAATATAAGGGAACTTGGTTTTAAAAAGGAAGCTGAAGTTTATGAAAGTAAAATATTTTGGATAAAGGGAAATTATGAAAGGGAAGAGATTGAAAAAATTGTTAAAGAGATATTATGTGAGGATGTTGTTGAAATTTATAAAATAAATGAAAGGTTTGAATTTGAAGGGAATGATTTTGAAATAACATATCATTTTGGAGCAACTGATCCTGTTTGCGATAGTATTATAGAAGCAATAAATTTATTGGGTTTTAAAAAGCCAGAAGGAATTAAAAGGGGTAAAAGGTTCTGGATAAAAGGGGATTTTGATGAAAATGAGATAGATTATATAGCAAAAAAATTTTTATATAATCCATTGATAGAAAAAAAGGAAAAAATAATAAAAAATGTATTTTTAATTCCCTCACCTTACAAATTTGAAATTATTTATGTTCCAATTCTTTCCTTTAATGATGAAGAACTTATTTCTTATTCAAAGGAAAAGGGTCTTGCCTTAAATTTTGAAGAGATGAAGAAAATAAAGGAATATTTTGAAAAAAAGAATAGAAATCCAACTGATTGTGAAATAGAAACAATAGCACAAACATGGTCAGAACATTGTGTTCATAAAACCTTTAAAGGAAAATACTATTATGGAAACGAATATATAGATAATCTTTTAAAAACTTATATAATTCGTGTTAGTGAAGAAATTAAAAAGGATTTTTATCTTGTCCTTTTTAAGGATAATGCAGGCATAATTGAATTTGATGATGAAGATGCAATTGCTGTTAAGGTTGAGACCCACAATCATCCTTCTGCAATAGAACCATATGGTGGTGCATCAACAGGTATAGGAGGAGTTATAAGAGATATTCTTGGAGCAGGTAAAGGTGCAAAACCAATTGCAAATATTGATGTTTTCTGTGTTGGTCCTCTTGATTTTCCCCACAATTTATTACCTGAAGGAACCTTGCATCCAAAAAGGATTTTAAAGGGGGTTGTTGCAGGTGTGAGAGATTATGGTAATAGAATGGGTATTCCTACATGTGCAGGTGCCGTTTACATTGATAAGGGCTTCATTACAAATCCACTTGTTTATTGTGGAACCGTAGGTATAATACCAAAAAAATATGCTTTTAAAAATTTAAAGAAGGGATATAAAATTTTACTTGCGGGAGGAAAAACAGGAAAGGATGGTATTCATGGTGTTACATTTGCTTCATGTGAACTTGAAGAAAAATCAGAAGAAGTTTTTATTGGTGCAGTTCAGATAGGTGACCCTATAACTGAAAAGAAGTTGCAGGATGCACTTTTAGAAGCAAGGGATAAAGGTTTGATTGAATTTGTTACAGATTGTGGTGGAGGGGGACTTTCTTCTGCAATAGGTGAAAGTGCTGAAATTACAGGTGGTGCAAAAGTTTATCTTGATAAGGTTCCTTTGAAGTATGAAGGTTTATCATATACTGAAATATGGATTTCAGAATCGCAAGAAAGGATGATAATTGGAGCAAAAGAAGAAAATATTAAAAAGATAGAAGAAATTTTTGAAAGATATGGATGTGAAATTACATGCATTGGTGAATATACAGATTCAGGAAAACTTGAGCTTTTTTATAAGGAAAATAAGGTATGTGAAATTGATGTGGATTTTTTGCATAAGGGAAGACCTGAAATAATAAGGAAAGTTGAAAAAAGATTTTATAAAGAAGAAGATTTTGATTTTTCTCCTCCTTTTAAGGAAAACGAAGCAATTTTGAAAATTCTTTCCTCACCAAATATTTCTTCAAGGGAAAGTATAATAAGGCAATATGATCATGAAGTTCAGGGAAAATCAGTTTTAAAACCCCTTATAGGGTATAATATATTTTCACCACAAGATGGAGTAGTAATAAAACCAAAATTTGATTCAAATAAAAAAATTGCTATTTCAATTGGTATATGTCCTTCTTATTCTTATATTTCTCCTTATTGGATGGCAGCAAATGCAATTGATGAGGCAATAAGAAATTTGATAAGTGTAGGAGTGAATCCTGAAAAAATTTGTCTTTTAGATAACTTTTGTTTTGGAGATCCAAGAGATGATGAAGTTATGGCTGAAATTATAGAATGCTGTAAAGCATGTTATGAAATTGCAAGAAAATACAAAACACCTTTTATTTCTGGTAAGGATAGTTTATACAATGAATTTAAATCTGAAAATTTAAGAGTAAAAATCCCTGCAACTTTGCTTATAACAGGTATAGGTATAATTGAAGAAGAAGTAAATCCTGTTACAGCATCTTTTAAAGAGGAAGGCAATTTAATATACCTTTTAGGAGAAACAAAGAAAGAACTTGGCTCTTCTGAATATTTAAAAATGATTGGAATATATAATAAGGGATTTGTTCCAAAAGTTTATCCTGAAAAATTTATTAAAATATATGAAGGGGTTTATGAAGCAATAAAAAGGGGATATATTATTTCCTGTCATGATGTTTCCTTAGGTGGAATTGGAGCCGCTATTCCTGAAATGACCTTTGCAAGAGAAAAAGGTGCATATATTAGATTTTCAAGTTCTTTAAGATGGGATGAATATTTATTTTCAGAATCAGCAGGAAGAATGATTGTTGAAGTAAAAAAAGAAAAAAAGGAAGATTTTGAGAAAATTTTTGAAGGTCTCCCTTTTTATTTAATTGGTGAAGTTATTGAAGATAAATTTCTTGAAATTGAATTTAATAATAAGGTTATAATAAAATTAAATATTGATGAAATGTATAAGGCATTCTCAAATCCATTAATATGATAAAAAAAGTTCTTCTTTTATCTGATGCATCAGCAATTCATACAAAAAGATGGGAAGAAGGGTATATTTTTCTTGGATGGAATGTTTATACTGCTTCTTTTGAAAAAGGTATTTATAATTTTGAAAATTTTGAAAAAATAGATGTTAAGATAAAAAATAATTATAAATATTTAATTGGTTATTTCAAATTAAAGGATGTGATAGATAAAGTTAAGCCAGATATTATTTTTTCCCATTTTATTCCAAATTATGGTCTTCTTTCTTTTTTTGAAAATATAAGAAAAAAAATTCCTTATGTTTTAACAATATGGGGGTCTGACCTTCTTATTTTTCCTTACAAAAATAAATTTAAAAATTTATTAACAAAATTTATTCTTAAAAATTCAAATGGAATTGTTGTTGATGCTAAATTTATGAAGGAAAAGATTAAAGAAGATTTTAAAATTGATGAAGAAAAAATATTTGTTATGCCTTTTGGGGTTAAGAAAGATTTAAGGGAGTTGGGAAGGAAAAAGAAATTTGAAGATGGTAAAGTTGGAATAATAACTTATAGAAAGATGGAGCCAATTTATAATCAGGAAATAATTATAAAGGCATTAAAAATTTTTAAAGATGAAGAGAGAAAGAATTTTTATGTGGATTTTTTAGGAACCGGTTCCCTTTATAATAAATTTAAAGAGATGATTTATAATGAAGGTTTATTTGATATTGTAAATTTTAATGGATATGTTGATGAAAAAGAACTTATATCTTTACTTTTAAAGGATAGTATTTATCTTTCTGCATCTTTTTCTGATGGAACAAGTGTTTCACTTATAGAGGCACTTACTTTTGGTCTTTTTCCAGTTGTCTCCGATATTAAAGGGAATAGGGAATGGGTTCTCGATAATGTTAATGGATTTTTATTTAATCCAAAAGATAAAAAAGAACTTTATTTAAAACTCAAAAATGCAATTATGGATAAAAATTTAAGAAAAGAAGCATTCTTTATAAATAAAAGAATAATAGAGGAGAGGGCGAACTGGGAAGAAAATTTAATTTCCTTTAAAGAATTTGTTATGAAAAATATATGAAAGAGGAAAGAAAAATACTTGGCATTTTAACATTTATAATATCAATATTCTTATTTGCCTCTTTAATTTCTTATATATTAAATCCATATCAAAACTCATTTCAAAATTTAGGAGGGAAAATTGGCTATTTTATATCAAAGAATTTAACAATTTACTTAGGTAAGTTTTTCCCCTTTTTAATTATTTTCCTTTTGATGTCAATATCAATTTACGCTATTTTTAAAGAAATTAAAAAAATACATTTTATTAAAATTTCCTTTTTAATTCTTGGCTTTTTCTTTCTCTCTTCCTTTTTACATTATTTTCAAAAAGGTCTTTCTTTTAATAATGACATTTTTATATTGTTTAATAATTTTATGAAGGATTCTATTGGAAATATTTTTCCACCAATTTTCTATATCTTCTTTTTCCTTTTATTAATTTATTTTACAGGTTTTAATATAAAATTACCTAAAATAACTTTTAAAAAAGAGGAAAAAAAAGAAGAGAAAAAAAGGACAAAAACTATAAAGGAAAAAGAGGAAAAAATTGAGGAGAGTTATGTTAGTTTTGAAGATTTTTTAGAAGGGCTCTCCTTTAAGGAAGATGAAGAAGTTTTTGATAAAAAAGAATTTGAAGAAAATGCAAAGTTAATTGAAGAGAAATTAAGGGAATTTAATATAGAGGGTAAAGTTGTTAATATTTCACCAGGTCCATTTGTAACAAGATATGATTATGAACCTGCTCCTGGAATTAAAATAAGCAAAATTCTTTCACTTTCTGATGACCTTGCATTAAGAATGAAATCACATAAAATAAGGGTTGTTGCCCCTTTACCTGAAAAAGGACTTGTAGGAATAGAGATACCAAACAAAAAACAAAAAATTGTTTATATAAAAGAACTTTTAAAGAAAAAAGAATACCTTGAATCTGAAAGCAAACTTATTTTCCCACTCGGTGTTACAACAGGTGGAGAGCCCTTTTATGCTGATTTAAGAAAGATGCCTCATTTTTTAATTGCGGGTGCAACAGGTAGTGGTAAAACAGTTTGTATAAATGTGATGCTTGCTTCACTCCTTTTGAGAAATAATCCTTCTGAAACAAGATTTTTACTTATAGACCCAAAAAGGGTTGAACTTTCCTTTTATGAGGGTATTCCTCATCTTTTAAAACCGGTTGTAAAGGATAGTAAAGAGGCGGCTGAAATTTTAAAACTTGCTGTTTACTGGATGGAAGAAAGGTATAAGCATTTTGCAAAAGAAGGAGTAAGGGATATAGAGTCCCATAATAAAAATTTTAAAAAATTACATTGTTTTGAATTGCCTTATATTGTAATAGTTATAGATGAATTTGCTGATTTAATGCTTTCAGCAGGGGCACAAGTTGAGATGCCACTTGCAAGATTGGCGCAGATGGCAAGAGCAGTTGGAATACATTTAGTTGTTGCTACACAAAGACCTTCTGTTGATGTTATAACAGGGACGATAAAAGCGAATTTTCCTGTAAGGGTTGCCTTTAAAGTGCCTTCAAAGGTTGATTCAAGAGTTATTTTAGACCAAATGGGTGCTGAAAAACTTCTTGGAAGAGGTGATATGCTTTTTATACCACCTGGAACTTCAGAACCTGTAAGATTACATGGCCCTTATATCACTGAGGAAGAAATTAAAAAAATAACGAATAAAATAATAATTAATTATCTTGATAAAAAATTAAAAGAAATTTTTGGCCACCATGATTTTACCGGCTTCATAACAAAGATTTTAAATTATGGTTTAATGCCTTTTTTAACAGGTGGAGAGAAAGTCGCCTTCTCTCAAAATATGGAACTTATTCTTGATTACTTTTTTGACTATTTCCCTGAAAAGGAAAAGGAGAAGGAAAAAATTTTGGAGAAAATAATTTATCTTACTAAAAATTATTATCCTCCGACGCCATTAACTACATGGGAAATAAAAGATGAAGAAAAAATAAAAATAGAAGAGGGGGAATTAAAGGAGAGATATGATCCACTCCTTTTAGATGCTGCAAAAATTTTTGTTACTGCAAAACAAGCGTCAGCAACACTTCTTCAAAGAAAACTTAAAGTTGGTTTTGCAAGGGCTGCGAGAATAATGGATGAACTTGAAGAACTTGGAATAATAGGACCTGCTGAGGGTTCAAAGCCAAGAAAGGTTTTAAAAAATGAAGAGGAAATAATGGAAATTTTTAAAAAGTTGTATTGACAAATTATCCTTTAAAATAGTATAATTTAATCTATAAAATGAAGATAAAAAAGAAGAGGAAAATAACAAAAGAGGAATTAAGAAGGGATAAAATTGAGGAGATGATTTTTTCCTTTTTTGATTCCTTTAAAAAAGAACCAAAAAAATGGGGTGGGGTAGTAGTAATAGCATTTGTTATTTTTGTTTTAATAATTTTTATTACTCAAAAAAGGGTTTCTAAAAGTTTTCAAGGAGAAAAACTTTTTATACAAGCGTTAACATTTTTAAATGGTGGTGAAATTCAAAGGGCTGAAGAGATATTTAAGGAAATTTATGATGTTTCAAAAAATTCCTTTGAAGGTAAAAAATCAATTTACTATTTAGGTCATATTTCCTTTTTAAAAGGTGATGCAAATCAAGCAGAAAGATATTTTTTTGAATATCTTTCTTCAAAACCAAATGACCCTCTTTTAGAAAGTGCTGCTTTAGAAGCATTATCAATAATTTACTTTATGAGAAAAGAAAAGGATAAATCTATTAAATATATTGATAATGCTATAAAAAAAGCACCCTTTAAATTTCAAAAATCCTATTATTTTTTAAGAAAAGTTGAAATTCTTAAGGAGCTTGAAGAAAATAAGAAAATTATTTTGGATATTATAAAAGAAAATGAAAATTTATGGAAGGATTCTCCTTTTAAAGAAGAAATCAATAATATTTCTGAATATATTGAAGGAGTTATTTCTGCAAAAGGAGGATAAATGGAAAATAAGAAGATTTTTGCCTTAATGAGTTATTTACCATTTTTATGTCTTATTCCCTTATTAAAAGAAAAGGAGGATGAATTTGTTCATTTTCATGCAAAACAGGGTTTTATCTTATTTATTGTTGAAATTATTGGTGTTATCTTTTTCTTTTCCCTTTACCTTTTATTTTATGAAATACCAATTTTAAAATATATATTTTTCAATTTTTTCTTTTCTCTTTTTTTACTTTCCCTTTTAATAATAATGATAATCGGAATGTATTTTGTTCTTAAGGGGGAAAAGGGCGAAATCCTTTGGATAGGTGAAATTTCCAAAAATTTGAAAATATAGGAGGAATTTATGATAGATAGGGAAAACAAGTTCACTGAAAGAGCAAAAAAAGTTTTATGGTTTGCAAAAGAAGAGGCAATTAGATTGAGACATCCATATGTTGGGACAGAACATATTCTTCTTGGTATTTTAAAAATGGGTGATTCAATTGCCTCCTTAGTTTTATCAAATCTTGGAGTTGATTTTGAAGCTTTAAGAAATCATATTGAAAATCTTTCTCCTCCAGGGATAAATCCTGTTCCACATACAGAATTGCCACTTGATGCAGAAGCAAGAAG
Source organism: uncultured bacterium (assembly GCA_964623395.1). Classification (GTDB taxonomy): domain Bacteria; phylum Hydrothermota; class Hydrothermia; order Hydrothermales; family Hydrothermaceae; genus JBDRZD01. Next base: position 13,457 of record CAZUSI010000025.1, read on the forward strand.
GTCATTAAATTATGCAATAGACGAAGCAAAAAAACTTGGTCATAACTATATAGGAACAGAACATCTTCTTTTAGGAATATTAAGAGAAAAAAAAGGGGTTGCATCAAAGGCGCTTGCTGATTTTGGTATAACAGTTGAAGATGCAAGGGATGAGGTTTTAAGAATACTTTCTTCAATGGAGTTGCCTTCTCCATCTGAAAAGAAAGTTAAATACTCTTCAAAACTTTTAGAACAATTTGCAATTGATTTAACTCAACTTGCAAGGGAAGATAAACTTGATCCTGTAATAGGGAGAGAAAGAGAAATAGAAAGGGTTATACAGATTTTATCAAGAAGAAAGAAGAACAATCCTGTTTTGATTGGTGAACCAGGTGTTGGAAAAACAGCGATTGTTGAGGGACTTGCTCAAAGAATTGTAAAAGGTGAAGTTCCTGAAACACTTTTAGATAAAAAAATACTTGCTCTTGACCTTGCAGCAATTGTTGCAGGAACAAAATATAGGGGACAGTTTGAAGAAAGATTAAAGGCAATTTTGAATGAAGTTATAAAATCAAAAGATGTGATACTCTTTATAGATGAAGTTCATACACTTGTCGGTGCAGGTGCAGCAGAAGGCGCAATAGATGCTTCAAATATATTAAAACCTGCTCTTGCAAGAGGTGAAATCCAATGCATTGGTGCAACAACGATGGAGGAATATAGGAAATATATTGAAAAGGATGGAGCACTTGAAAGAAGGTTTCAACCAATAATAGTTGATCCCCCAACAATTGAGCAAACAATTGAGATTTTAAGGGGTCTTAAAGAAAAGTATGAGAATTTCCATCAAATAATTTATGATGATGAAGCACTTGAAACTGCTGCAATTCTTTCAGATAGATATATTTCTGATAGATTTCAACCTGATAAGGCAATTGATGTTATAGATGAAGCAGGTGCAAGAGTTAAACTTTTGAGCAAGGCATCTGATGAAATTCTTGAAAGGTATAAGAAGGAACTTGAAAAATTAAAGAGTGAAAAGGAAATTGCCATAAAAATGCAAGAATATGAGAAAGCTGCTGAAATAAGGGATAAGATAGAAGCAATTGAGGAGAAAATTGCAAGAAGAAAAAGGGAACTACAGGCAAGGGCTGTAAGACCAAGGGTAAAGGTTGAAGATGTTGCCTATGTAGTTTCAAGATGGACAGGAATACCACTTGCAAAAATTGAAGAGGAAGAGCAGGTAAGACTTCTTAAAATGGAAGAAGAATTAAAGAAAAAGGTAGTTGGACAGGATGAGGCAATAAAGGTTCTTGCAAGGGCAATAAGAAGGTCAAGGGCAGGTATAAAAGATCCAAGAAGACCAATTGGTTCTTTTATATTTATGGGACCAACAGGAGTTGGTAAGACACATCTTGCAAAGGTTCTTGCAGAATTTTTATTTGGAGATGAGAATGCACTTATAAGAATTGACATGTCAGAATATATGGAAAAATTTAATGTTTCAAAACTCATAGGTGCTCCACCAGGTTATGTAGGTTATGAAGAAGGTGGGCAACTTACTGAGAAAGTTAGAAGAAAACCCTATTCAGTTGTTTTATTTGATGAATTTGAAAAAGCGCATCCAGAAGTCTTCAATATTCTTCTTCAAATTCTTGAAGATGGTGTTTTAACAGATAATTATGGAAGAAGAGTTAATTTTAAAAATACAGTTATAATATTAACATCAAATATAGGAACAAGATACCTTAAAAAAGTAAAGGGACTTGGATTTCATTCAAAGAGTGAAGAATTTGATTTTGAAAAAATGAAAGAGTTTTTAATGGATGAATTGAAAAGGATTGTTCCACCTGAATTTTTAAATAGAATTGACGAGGTAATTGTATTTAATCCTTTAACTTATGAAGATTGCAAGGGAATTCTTGATATTCTTTTGGAAGAACTCTCAGAAAGGCTTGAAAAAGAAAGACATGTGAAAATAATTGTTAGTGATAATGCAAAAGAATTTCTTGTTAAAGAAGGATTTGATCCTGAATTTGGTGCAAGACCAATTAAAAGAACATTAAGAAAATATATTGAGGACCCATTATCCGAAGAAATTTTAAGTGGAAAATTTAAAGAAAATGATGAAATTTTAGTTGATTTGGAGGATGGTGAAATAGTTTTCAAGAAAATGGAAAAAACTCTTTTGAAAAAATAAATGTATAAAATTTTTTTTATTTCTTTTTTTCTTCAATTTCAAAATTTTTATTTAAAAGATATAAATGTTACAGGGAATAAAAGAATTTCCTCTCAATTCATAATAGAAAATTTCGGAATAAAAAAAGGTGAAAAAATAGATGTAGAAAAAATAGGAGAAGGAATAAGAAATCTTTATAAAACAGGTTATTTTGAACAAATTGAAGTTAATTCTATTCAAATAGATTCATTTTTTGAAATTACTTTAAATGTAAAGGAAAATCCAAGGCTCAATGAAGTTTTTTTAAAGGGAAATTATAGAATAAAAACAAAGGACCTTGAAAAGGAAATAGGTTTTATAAAAGGTGAACCTTTATCAAAATCAAAGATATTTAAATGGAAGAAAAAAATAATTGATTTTTATAAAAGTAAAGGATTTGTGGGAACTCAAATTTTTGATTCAGTTAAGATTTTAAATGGTGAAGCAAATCTAATTTTTAAAATAAAAGAAGGTTCAAAGGCAAAAATTAAAAAAATAGAAATTTACGGAAATAAAAATTTCCCTGACAAAAAAATTGAGATGCTTTTAAGAAATAGAGAAAAGACATGGTATAGGAAAGCAAATTTTAAAGAAGAATACTGGGAAGAAGACCTTCCAAAGATTGAAGATTTTTATAAAAATAAAGGTTTTTTAAGTGCAAAGGTTGATTCTTATAAAATAAATGAAGTAGGTGATGAATTTATAGAAATTGATGTTTATATAACAGAAGGTAAAAGGTTTTATCTTGGTGATGTTAAATTTAAAGGTGATATTATTTTTCCTGAAAAAAAACTTATTGAAAAAATTAAGACTAAAAAGGGACACCCAATCAATTATAAAAAACTTCAAGAAGGAATGGCTGAGATTCAGGGAATGTATGCTGATAAGGGATTTTTACTTGCAAAAATTTTTCCGATTGAAGATTTAAAGGATTCAATAGTTAATTTAGAAATTGAGATAAAAAAAGGTAAAGAGGTTTATGTAAGAAAAATTGATGTTAAGGGAAATACAAGGACAAGAGATTATGTTATTTTAAGGGAACTTGATATTTTTCCTGGTGATAAATTTTCAAGAGAAAAACTGATAAAATCACAAAGAGACCTTTATTTTTTAAATTATTTTGAAGACATTAAGTTAAACTTTGATATACTACCTGATTCCGAAAATGTTGATTTAACATTTATTGTTAAAGAAAAACCAACAGGAACAATTCAGGCAGGTGCTTCATATTCAGGTCTTCAGGGTTTATCCCTTTTTATCCAACTTTCCCAACCAAATTTTCTTGGAAAAGGACAGATAATAAATTTTTTAGTTGAATATGGTAAACATAGAAAGAATTTTCAAATATCATTTACAGAACCATGGCTTTTTCAAAGACCTTATTCTATTGGTTTTGACCTTCATGATTTAACATCTGGAATACCAGGTGAATATGATGAAAGAAGAACTGGGGCAGGAGTATTTTTCTCAAGACCAATTTTTGGAAGAGATTATTATAGATGGAGAATAAAATATTCCTTTGAAAGAATAAATATTTTTAATATTTCTGAAAGGTTTAGACCTTCACCAGTTTATGATATAAGAGAAGAAAAATGGCCAAAACTTTCTTCAAAAATTGAGAATTCACTTATAAGGGATACAAGGGATAGAGTTTTTAATGAAAGGAAAGGAACAAGATTTGAATATTCAAACATAATTTCAGGTTATTTCCTTTTAGGAAACATTTCCTTTTATGAAAATATTTTTACAGGTGCAATTTTTATACCCTTTATAAAAGAAAAAATTACTAATATGTTTTTCTTTAAATTTGGAGCAATTGGCAAATTAAGAAAAAGCGATATAATTCCAATTTATGAAAGATTTAGACCTGGTGGAATTTATACTGATTTTCAAGTTAGGGGATATGATGATAGGAGTTTAGGTCCAAAAAGCAGGGGAATTCCAATTGGTGGAAAATATGCCTTTACTTTCAATTATGAATTCAGGATACCTTTTGGTGATAACTTCTATTTACTTTTATTTTATGATGCAGGAAATGCATGGTTAAAATCAGAAAGTTTATGGAAAAATATAAAAAGGGGTTTTCCTTTATATAGAGGAATAGGTTTTGGTGCAAGGATTCAAATTCCAATGATGCCTGTTCTTGGTATTGATTTTGGATATGGTCTTGATAAAGAAAAAAGGGGATTTATTCCCCATTTTCAATTTGGAATGCAATTTTAAAATGAAAAAAATTTTATTTTTAATTTTTTTATTTTCTTTTTTAAATTCACAGGAAATAAAAATTTCGTTTATTGATATGGAAAGAATTTTGAAGGAATATGAAGGTGTTAGGGAAGCACAGGAAGAAGTTAATAAATTGGTTAAAGATTGGGAAAATGAACTTTTAAAAAAGAAAAAGGAAATAGATAGTTTAAGAAATTTATATGAAAAGGAAAGACCTTCTTTATCAGAGGAGGCAAAAATTAAAAGGGAAAGGGAAATAAAAATTAAGGAGGAAGAATATAAAAAATTTTTAGAAGAAATATGGGGTAAGGATGGGAAATTAAAAGAGACAACAAAAAGGATTTTAGAGCCACATGTTTCAAAAATACAGAAAGTAATAGAGAAAATAGCAAAGGATATGGGTTATGACCTTGTTATAGATATTTCAAAAGATGTAATTCTTTATTCTTCCCAAAAAGTTGATATAACAGATCTTGTCCTTGAAGAATTGAATAGAGAATATAAGGGAATTGCAGGTGGTGGTGTTTTAAGAAAAATAAAAGTTTCTGTTTTTCCATTTCTTGAAAAAAATGAGGCATTAAGGGCAAGTGGATTTGGAAAAATTTTTCTTTCCTCTTTAAAAAGTGGTTTATCAAAATATACAAGGTTAGAATTAACTCCTGATTTTATGATTTTTTCAGCAATGCAAAGAAGAAATATAGATGAGACAAGGATAGAAATTTCTCATGTGAAACAAATGATACTTGAGCTTGTAGTAGATTATGCAGTTTTTGGAAGATTGGAAATGGAAGGTGGAGAAATAAAAATATATGCAGATTTAATTGATTCTCAAGGAAATATTATAGAATCATATACAGATTCTTCTCCAAATGAAGAAAATCCCTTAAAAGAAGCAGGATATAGAATAGCACAAAGAATTATAGAAAGATTAAAAAAATAAATTATATTTTTATAAATTTTCCTTTTATAATTTCTCTATTTTCAATTTTAAATATATAGAAATAAATTCCCTTTTTTAAATTTTTTACATTTAGGGAAGATTCAAATTTTCTTGTGATTTTTAAAAAATCAAACTCTTTCAATTTTCTTCCATCCACTTGATAAAATAAAATTTTTAATTTTTTATTTTCAAAACCATAAGGCAAATAAAGCTTAAATTTAAATTCATTTCTTGTAATTGAGGAAGCAGAAAAAGAAAAGAGATGTTTATATTTATCAAATTCATTAATGGAAATTTCTGGTGGAATATAATGATAGTTTGATGTATTGTGTATGTCATGATAAGGTAAAGGCCATTGTAAAGTATAATTTGTATAAGGAGTAGAGAAGGAATAAATT
>CAZUSI010000026.1:0-19078 GCA_964623395.1 uncultured bacterium
AATTGTTTTCATTAAAATTAATTATAATAAAAATTTTATATTTTTTTCAAACAATAAATTTTAAAACTGTAAAAGTTATTCTTGATTTCATCTACAAATATTCCAAATTCTTATAATTGCTTCAAAATTTCATCACGCATGCTTATTCTTTATGCAATCTTAGTGGTTTAAAGGGTGACTTTTTAAATAATTTCTTTTACCTCCTAATTTTTAAAAATCTAAAAAAGAAAAGTTTTAAAACTAAAAAAAATGCCTCAATTATTATTTTTTTTGACATTTTTGAAATACCAACTCTTCTTTCAATAAAAATTATTGGATATTCCTTAATTTTAAATCCAAATTTTTTTGCATAAAAGGTTGTCTCTATTTGAAATCCATAACCTTCCGAATTTATTTTTTCCCATGGAAGTGATTCCAAAACTTCTTTTTTCCATGCCTTAAATCCACCTGTTAAGTCCTTAACAGGGACACCTGTCATTATTCTTGCATAAACATTTGCAAAATATGATATTAATAATCTTTTTATTGGCCAATTGACAACACTAACACCATTTAAATATCTTGAACCTATTACTAAATCGTTCCCCTTCTTAATTTCTTCAATAAAACTATTTAAAACACTTGGTGAATGGGAAAAATCTGCATCCATTTGTATTATAATATCAAAATTATTTTCTATTCCCCATTTAAAACCTGTTTTATATGCTCTTCCAAGTCCTTCTTTTTTTTCTTTTAAAATCAAGTTAACCCTTTTATCTTCTTTCATTATTTCCTTAACAATTTCATAGGTCTTATCAGGCGAATTGTCATCAACAACTAAAATGTTTGCATCAGGAAGAAATTTAAATATTTCTTTTATTATTTCTCTTATATTTTCCCTTTCATTATATGTTGGAATAACAACAAGAACTCTCATTTTAAAATTGAAAATTTAAAAAATCCCTTTTTCTTCCCAAATTCCCATCTTAAAATATAAATACCAGATTTTTCTTCTTTAAAATCAATATCAAATTCATTAAATTCATTTCCCTTTATAAAATATTTATAACTTTTCAATTTAATTCCTGAAAATGTCCAAAGTTCCAATTTTAAATAACCTGAATTTTCAAAAAATACCCTTAAAGTTGCACTATTACCCTTTACAATTGATGGATATATGTAAACTTTTTCTTTTTCTTCTCTTTGAATTGGTGTTAAAATTTTTTTGAAAAATGAAGTGTTTTGATTATCATATCCTATTTTTGGAAAGATTATTGAATCTGCATTTATATTAAATACATGGATTTCACATAATTTTGAAAATGCTGATATTTCATATTTTCCATCATTATTTGCATCAGTCAATATAGCATTTCCATTGTTTAAAATATGCAATGGAAAATATGGGTTACTTTTTAAATCTTCATAAATATGGGAAAATTTTAAAGAATCAGGATATGAAATTGAAATTTTATTGTTTAAATAAAAGGTTAAAGGAATTGAATAAGGGCTCAAATTTTTGTCTCTTTTAATTTTTAAAGGGAATTCATTTACAAAACTCCCATTATGATTTAATAATATTAAACTGTCATCCTTTAAAAATGCTATTTCATAATATCCATCTTTATCAAAATCAAGAACACTTAAAGAAGAAAATTTTCCATTTTTCAAATTTTTCTCTCCTTCAATTTCGCCCTTTGAATTGATTATATAAAATTTACCATCCCCTCTTAAAATTCCTATTTCATATTCCCCATCAGAATCAAAATCACATACAAGAGGAATTGAATTGGTATTTAAAAGGGTTGGATAAAGGCATGGAAATCCTTCTTTTTCTTTAAGTTCTTTATCTATTAAATTTAAAATCCCATTTTCATTTAAAATAACAAGATATTTTTCATTTCCTTCACTAAATACTGCAAGACCTTTTCCAGGACTATTTGTAAAAAACTTTTTAATATTTAAATTTAAAGGATTTAATATATATGTATTTCCATCTTCACATGAAAATATAATTTCGTTTGCTTCTATAAAATTATAAATTAAAGGTGGGGAAGTAATTTTTGAAAAAGATAAGGGAAATCCTGGAAAATTTTGAGGAGATGGTTTTGTTAGTGAATAAACTCTTAAATATTTATCTGTTGCAATAACAATTTCATAAATTCCATCATTGTTAAAATCATAAAAGGCAGGAGGAAAACTTATTTCTTCTTTTTGAAATTTTATATATGGATTGTTTCCATAATTTGTTCCATCATTTTTTAAAATATACATTCTTCCACCACCAATTTCTTCACCATAAAAATCAAATGTTTTTTTACCTATTAATATAAATTCGCCATTTCCATCATTATCTATATCTAAGAAATTTATAAATGTTTCGTCAAAATAATTTCCAGAATCACGAAAAGGAATGTCACAAATTATTGGAAATGGCTTTAAATAAATATCCCTTTTATATCTAAAACTAATAAATTCATTTGAAGGAGAACCTATTTCTTTTAATTCAATAAAGGATTTTCCCTTATTATAACTTTCAGAAGAAGGGCATGTAAATATTCCAAATTTATCATTATTTCCCTCATAAAAAACATCAAATTTTGAACCAAACCATGTATATGGATATTCTGTCCATTTATCTAAATCTTGAATGCAATCTGCTTCTTCAACATCAACTCCTTTATGAATTTCATTTGAATTTACTTCCCAATAGTAGTTATACACAATATTTTCATCAACATGCCATATTAAAAGACCAAAACCAGGCAATACAAAATCATAGTTTCCATAAGGAGAAATTAAAACCCCTTTTTTTTTAAAATATTTTAAATTGTCATACAAATTTTTTCTAAATTCCAGTAAAAAATATTCTCTTGAATCAATTGGAACCATTAAAAGACGAATTCCATAAATGCTATCAGGTAAATAATTTATTGTATCATTTACATAAGGATTTGAAGGATATATTTTTATTATTGAATCAAATCCAGAACCATATATTGTATCAATTAAATTATCAAGAAAACCAAATCCCCATAAAGGATCATAAATTTCCCATGCATCCGGATCAAAATATCTTTTTGGCATAAATCTCATTATATAATCTATCCATAATTTTGTCCATCCACCATAAAAACTTGGAATTATTCCAGAGATTCTTGCAGTATCACCTGTAGGTGTCTTTTCTAAAATTTCAGCCCATCCACCACTTCCCATTAAATCCCATGCACCAACACCTGTTGAATATCCATAAATGTTATAAAGGTCTGTTAAATAAAAGGCATCATGACCAAATTCATGGAATAAAAGTCCTTGTAATTTTGCAAAAAATCCATCCTGAGAGCCAGTTTCAGGTAATATTATTCCTCCTGCAATTGTATCCCTTTGATTGTTTAAAACAATATAAGGGGAACCAAGATAATACTCAATTGCTCCCTGTGGTATTGTAACAGTTGCTATATCAAAAGGTGTATCCCAGAAAATATCGGTTTGCCATGTGCTTCCTGCATGAAATATTATTATAACATCCTTTATCCCTTCCAAATGATCCCTTATACCATTATTGTTTAAATCGTTGAAATTGATACTTTCATCATTATCTGCTAAAAAAAGAGCATCTTTGAAAAGCTTTATAAGACCTATATCAAAATTTGATGTATCTCCATAATATCTCATTGGATATGGTAAAATATAAAAGGAATCATTTTTATCAGGTTTAACAGTATATTCAATTTTTATTCTTCCATAAGAAATTGCTGAAATGAATGCCTTTAATGCCTCTAATGAGTTTTCAAAATATTTTTTATCATGAGGTGGTTCATAAAATAAGGAATTTGTATCTCCAATAGAATCAGCATTTCCCTTTAAATTAAACCATCCATTTCCTGTTGTTAAAGGGTCATCAGGTTCTTCCCTTTTAAACCCAACTCTTATTGCAAGTATATGAATCTTTGCAGTATCATTTTGTTTTTTTAAATTTTTGTTTCCATAAATTTCTTTAAATTCAATTATTTTTCTTATTTTATTTTTATTAAATTTTAAAAATCTTTTCCTAACCTTTATATCCTTTTTTAAAGAAATTTCTGATTTTTTTGAAGGTAAAGTTTTTAAAGGGTAAGAGAAAAGAAAAGAAGAAAAAATTATAAGAAAAAATATTTTTTTCATAAGTAGAAAATTATATTGATTTGATTTAATAAATTTCAAATTGTTATAATTTAACTATGAAAAATTTTAAAATTGGTGTCGTTGGTGTAGGAAGAGTTGGTCTTGTTACAGCAGCAGGTTTTGCTGATAAGGGATTTTTTGTTTATGGAGTTGATAAGGATTTAAAAAAGATTGAAAAGTTAAAAAGATTAGAGGCACCCTTTTATGAACCTGGTCTTGATGAATTGATTAAAAGAAATTCTGATAAACTTTTTTTTACAAATAATTTAAAGGAAATAATTCATGAATGTGATATACTTTTTATATGTGTAGGAACACCACAAAGAGAAGATGGCTCTGCTGATTTATCCTATGTTGAAGAAGTTTCAAGAGAAATTGCACAAAATATTGAAAAATATGTATTAATTGTTGAAAAATCAACGGTTCCTGTTGCAACAAGCGAATGGATTAAAAAAATAATGAAACTTTATCTTAAAAAGAATGTTCCCTATGATGTTGCTTCAAATCCTGAATTTTTAAGAGAAGGTAGAGCAGTCTATGATTTTATGAATCCTGATAGAATTGTTATAGGAGTTGAAAGTGAAAAAGCAAAGGAAATTCTACTTGAAATATATAAGGATTTTAACTCAGAAATTGTTATAACTGATATAAAAACTGCTGAAATTATAAAGCATGCTTCAAATGCATTTTTGGCAACAAAAATATCATTTATAAATATGATTGCTGATTTATGTGAAAAAGTTGGTGCTGATGTTGATCTTGTTGCATATGGAATGGGACTTGATAAAAGGATAGGTAAGGAATTTTTAAAGGCAGGAATAGGTTATGGTGGTTCATGTTTTCCAAAGGATATAAAGGCATTTAAAAAAATTGGAGAAGAATATAAACTTGATTTTTCACTTCTTGAATGTGTTGATAGAATAAATTCTCAAAGACCATATAAATTTTTTGAAAAGGTAAAAGAGGCATTGTGGAGTGTAAGGGATAAAGTTTTATGTATATGGGGACTTTCCTTTAAACCTGATACAGATGATATAAGGGAAGCACCAAGTATAAAAATTGTTAAAATTTTATACGATGAAGGTGCAATTTTAAATTTATACGATCCAAAGGCAATCTTTAATTTTAAAGAAATTTTTCCTGAAAATCAAAGAATAAGATATTTTAATTCTGCTTATGAAGCAGCAAAAAATTCTCATGCAATATTAATACTTACTGAATGGGATGAATTTAAAAATATTGATTTTGATAAATTAAAAAGTTTGGTTCAGATACCAATAATTGTTGATGGAAGAAATATTTTTAAAAAGGAAGAGATTAATAAAAGGGGTTTTTCCTATTATCCAATGGGTAAAAAGCCATGCGAGTGCTTTTAACAGGTATTGCTGGATTTATAGGTTCTCATCTTGCTGAAAGATTTTTAAAAGAAGGAAATTGTGTTCTTGGTATTGACAATTTTTTAACAGGTAAAGAAGAAAATCTAAAAGTTCTTTTAAAATATAAAAATTTTGAATTTAAAAAGATTAGTGTTGAAGATTTTAAAGAAGATGATAAATTTGATTTGATAGTTCATCTTGCATCATGTGCTTCACCAAAAGATTATTTAAATTATCCAGTTGAAACGATGAGTGCAAATTCAATTGGAACATGGAATTTACTTGAAATATCAAAAAAATATAATTCAAGATTTGTTTATGGCTCTACATCAGAAGTATATGGTGATCCAAAAGAATTTCCACAAAAGGAAAGTTATTATGGGAATGTAAATCCTATCGGTCCAAGAAGTGTTTATGATGAAGCAAAAAGGTTTGGTGAAGCATTAAGTATTCTTTATTATAGAAAATTTAATGTTGATGTAAGAATAATAAGAATTTTTAATACATATGGACCAAGAATGAAAATGGATGATGGAAGGGTAGTGCCAAATTTTATAATACAGGCATTAAAAAATGAAGATTTAACAGTTTATGGAGATGGAAATCAGACAAGGAGTTTTTGTTATATAGATGATATGGTTGAAGGAATTTATAGAATATGTGTTAAAGATAAAATAAATGAAAGGGTAATAAATCTTGGAAATCCAAATGAAATAAAAATAATTGAACTTGCAAAAATAATTTTAGAATTAACTTCTTCAAAATCAAATATAAAATTTTATCCTTTACCAGAGGATGACCCAAAAAGAAGGTGTCCTGATATTGAAAGGGCAAAAAGGGAAATTGAATGGGAGCCAAAAATAAACCTTTACGAAGGTTTAAAAAGGACAATTGAATATTTCAAATCTATTTTATAAAATTTTTTATTTCCTTTAAAGCTTCAATTGCGTATTTGTATTCTCCTCTTGCATTCCATATTATTATTTTTTCTGCTCCTGCAAGAATTGCCCCTTTTATTTGGTCCATTATATATTCCTTTCCAAAATTTTTTGATTTATAATTGAATCCTTGAACATAAGCCTCGACTTTTAATTTGCCCCTTTTTTTTGCAATATTTACCCCTTCAAAATATATTGCCATTTCTCTTATTTTACCTGCCTCTTTTAAAAAATTTTCACCAAAATGTGAAGGATAAAGCATAATTGCTATTCTATCAGAATATTTTGAAATTTCTTCAATCTTTTGTCCTTCCCTTTTAACAGAATTCCAAAAGACCGAAAAACCAAAGAGGCAAGGCGTTATGATTACATTGTATTTTTTTAATTTTAAAAATGCTTTTCTCAAAAATTCCTTTAATGCCTCCTCTTTTTCTAAATTTAATGGATTTTTTAATTCCATATCTTCTAAATCACCATCAGATGGAAACCTCAAATAATCAAAATGAATTTCTTTAACATTGCATTTTGCAGCAAATTCAGCAATTTCAATATTATAATTCCAATTTAAAGTGTCAAAGGGGTTTAACCATGTATTTCCATGAATATCCTTCCATAAATTTTTATTTTTTTTACTTAAAATTGCCCTTTCTGGCTCTTTTAAAGGTAAACCATTATCAAGAAAACATACTATTCTTACAATAAAATATATGTTTTTTTCTTCACATTTTTTTGAAATTCCCTTTAACTCTTCTTCGCTAAACCATATTTTCCCATGTTCAGTTTTTAAATCAAGAACAATCAAATTTATTATGCCTGAATCTGCAAGTGAATATATTTTTTCCATATAACTTTTATTTTTTGAGACAAACGGATTTAAATAAAGACCCATTAAAAGAAATTTTTCAAACATTTTTTAAAAATTTTTAATGGATTTTTATTGTTGAAAAAATAGGAACCTATACATAAAACATTTGCCCCCTTTTGAATTACAAGAGGAATTGTTTCTTCATTAAGTCCACCATCAACAGCAATTTCAAATTTCAAATTTTTTTCAATTTTATAATTTCTAACTTCTTCTATTTTTTTTAAAACATGATAGATAAATTTTTGACCTGAAAAACCAGGATGAACACTCATCAGAAGGACTTCATCAACTTTATCTAAAAAATCCTTAATTTTTTCCCAATCTGTTTCAGGATTTATAGCAATACCAACCTTTTTATTTTCACCTTTTATCTTTTCAATTGTTTTAAGTATTTTATTTCCTGCTTCATAATGAAAACTTATAATTTCTGTATTTTTTATATTTGAAAATTCTTTAATATATCTAATTGGTTCAATTATCATAAGATGGATGTGAAAGGGCAATTTTGTCATCTTTGATATTGCTTCAACAACCATTGGTCCAAAAGTTATATTTCTTACAAAGATTCCATCCATTATATCAACATGTAAAAAATCAACCTTTGCTTTTTCTGCCTTTCTTATATTTTCCTTTAATTTTGAAAAATCTCCTGCAATTATTGATGGTCCTATCTTTATCATATTTTTAATACAATTTTTCCAATTGTAAAGAAAAATAAGATGTTTAAAAAAACACCTAAGAAGTTTAAAACAAAGCCAATTTTCGCCATATCCTTTATTTTAATTTTTCCTGATGCAAAAATTATTGCATTTGGAGGTGTCCCTGAAGGAAGCATAAAGGCATAAGATACAGAGATTGTGGCAGGAAGCATAAGCATTATTGGATTTATATTTAATGCTTTTGAAAGACTTCCTAAAAAAGGAAGAATTATTGTTGCTGTTGCAGTATTTGATGTAACTTCTGTTAAAAATACTAAAAAGGTGCATATTCCTATTAAAAAAATTAAGGGATTTAAATTTCCAAAAATTTTTAAATATTCTGACAATTTTTGAGTTAATAATGTTTTTTCAAAGGCAGTTGCAATTGAAAATCCTCCTCCAAAAAGTAAAAGAATACCCCATGGAATTTTTGAACCTGTTTCCCAATCAAGTAATGGTTTAAATTTCCCATTTTCTTTATAAGGTATTAAAAATAAACTTATTCCTCCTAAAACTGCTACAAGAGAATCATGGGAAAATCCCTTTAAGTTTAAAATTTTTTCCCAAAAATTTCTTGTTAGCCATAAAAGGCAAGTAGTTAAGAAAATTATAAGTAAAATTTTTTCCTCTAATTTCATTTTTCCAATTTTTTCTTTTTCTTCTAAAATTTTTTTATAATCAAAATTAATTTTTTCTTTTTTTAAAAATAAAATTAAAAATAAAAGCCATAATAAAAATAAAAATGTTAAAGCAAGGGGGAAAAAAATTATAAACCATTTAAAAAATGTTATTTCAGGATAATTTGGAAAAAGTTTTTTAAATTGACCCAAGAAAATAATATTTGGTGGTGTTCCTATTGGTGTTGAAATTCCCCCAATTGAAGATGCATATGCAATTGATAATAAAAATGCCCTATTTATATTTTCCCTTTCAACTTCAAAGGATTTAATTATTGCCATTACTATTGGGAATGCCATTATACATGTTGCAGTGTTGCTCATCCATGCTGATAAAAATCCAACTGAAAACATTATACCCATTAAAATTCCAGAAATACTTTTTGGGAAAATCTTTATAAAAAAGAAGGAAATCCTTTTATGCAAATTGTGTTTTTCCATTGCCTTTGCTATTAAAAATCCTCCCAAAAAAAGATATACTTCAGGAGAAGAATAGGGAGAAGATGCTTCATAAGGAGTTAAAATCTTTAAAATTGGGAAAAGTAAAAGGGGGAAAAGTGCTGTTATATATATTGGAATTGTTTCTGTTATCCAAAAATATGCAACAAGAATTGTTATAGCAAGTGTTTTTTTCTGAGGAATTGTAAAAGGAAGGGGTAAAAAAAGGATTAAAAAAAATAAAGAAATTCCTATTATAAAATTAATAGTTTTCATCAAATATTGTATTTAAAATAAATAAAACAAGGTCCTCATAAGACAAACCTGCCTTTTCTGCTTCTGCTGGTAAATCGGAAAGGTCGGTCATTCCCGGCAATGTATTTACTTCAAGTATATAAATTTCATTTTTTTCTGAAACAACTCCATCAACCCTTGAAAAACCTCTACATTCTAAAACTTTATGAGCCATAACAGAATATTCTTGCAATTTTTTATAAGTTTCTTTTTCAAGTTCAGCAGGTATTATAAATTCTGTTTCACCTTTTGTATATTTTGCATAATAATCATAAAATTCCCTTTTTAAAGGTCTTAATTCAAGAACAGGTAGTGCAAATGCTTCTTTTCCTGTTCCAAGAACACCAGTTGTAACAATTTTACCTTTTATATATTTTTCAACAATAATATCCTTATATTCTTCCCTTTTCCTTTCAATAATCTCTTTTAAATTGTTTTCTTCTTTTACAATTTCAACTCCTATACTTGAACCCTCATCCTTTGGTTTTATTATGACAGGAAATCCAATTTTTTTAATTTCTTTTATTTTTTCTTCAATATTTTCATAACGATAAATAAATACTGCTGGAGGAGTTGGTATTCCTGATGCAATGAATATTTTTTTTGAAATAATTTTATTCATTCCACAACTTGATGCAAGAACACCAGAGCCCGTATAAGGTATTTTTAAAAGTTCTAAAAATCCTTGAACTTTTCCATCTTCACCTGGTTTTCCATGAAATATAACAAAAGCAACATCAATTTTTTCCTTTAAAATTTCTCCTACAAAATCCCCTTCAATTATTATAAGTTTTGCATTCAAACCAATTTTTTTTAAAGCAGAAAAAATCTTATTCCCTGATCTTATTGATACTTCCCTTTCTCTTGAAGTCCCCCCACATAAAACACCAATTCTTTTACCCTTAAATTTTTGAAGTATTTCATATTTTTTTCTATGGAATTCCTTTATATTCATTTAAAAATCGAAAACATTTCAAGAATTTCTTCTTTACTTATTTCAAGTCCTTTTTTAACGAGTGGAATTTTATCTTTTAATATCAAATCTGATAAAGTTGGTTTATTAACCTCATGAATTACTCCTACTAAAAATTTTCCCTCTTCCCATGCTTCCCTTACAAACCTTATTGCTCTTGGTAAATATCTTATTCCAAAAGGCTCTTCTACTTTAATTATTCTTTCCTTAAACCATTCATAAGTATTTAATTTATTAAAAGTAACACAAGGTGATAATATATCTATAAAGGAAAAACCTTTATGATTTAATGCCCTTTCAAATATTTTTACAAGTCCATCAACATCACCTGAAAAGCCCCTTGCAACAAATGTTGCTCCACTTTCAAGAGCAAGCAAAACCCCATCAATTGGTTCTTCAGAAACACCATAAGGTGTTGATGTGGAAACAAATCCCTTCAAAGATGTTGGTGAAAATTGCCCTTTTGTTAATCCATAAACTTGGTTATTCATAACAATATGAATTATTTCAGGATTTCTTCTACATGCATGTATAAAATGGGAAAGACCTATTGCATATGTATCTCCATCACCACTTGCACCAATTACAATAAGTTCTGGATTTGAAAGTTTTACTGCAGTTGCAACTGGAAGAACTCTTCCATGCAAAGTATGAATTGAGTTTGTTGCTACATAATCACCTAATTTTCCACTACATCCAATTCCAGAAACTATAACTATCTTATAAGGTGGTATATTATTTTTTGCAAATGCTTTTTTTAAGGCAGTTAAAACTGCATAATTACCACATCCTGGACACCATCCAGGTTTTTTACCTTCATAAATTTTCTCATTCATATAAAACCCTTCCTATTTTTTCTTTTAATTCTTCAGGATGAAAAGGTCTACCAGAATATTTTAAAATTTTTATAACTTCTTTTTGTATTAATTTTTCAATTAAAAAGGAAAGCTGCCCTTGTAAATTTTGTTCAACACATATTATCTTTTTACCCCTTAAAATTTCCTTTAAATTTTCCCTTAATGGATAAATTCCACGAATTATAACAATTTTTAAATTTTTAAAATCATCTAATATTTCTTCAACTACTAATCTTGTTGCCCCCCATGTAACAATTATATTTTCTCCATCACCTAAAACTATTTCTTCTGGCATTTCCCTTTTTAAATTTTCAATTTTTAAAAATCTTTTTTCACTCATTTTTTTCCTTAAAGGAGCATATGTTGTTATATGACCTTCCTCATCATGTTCAACACCTGTAATATGAAATATTGTTTGATCCATCCCAAGATATGTTCTTTTTGAAATCCCATTTTCATTAAAGGAAAACCTTTTATATTCCTTTTGCATTTCCATCAAAAATTCCCCTCTTTCAATTTTAAATTTTTCAATTTCAGGAATTTGTATTGTGAAGAGATTTTGAGATAAAAATTGGTCAAGCAAAAGAATCACTGGTATTTGGTATTTTTCTGCAATATTAAAAGAAAGGTTTGTAAATTCAAATATTTCTTCAGGATGTGATGGTGCAAGGACACATTTTGGAAAATCTCCATGTCCTCCAAAAACTGCATGAAATAAATCTGATTGTTCAAATTTTGTTGGCATTCCTGTTGAAGGTCCTGCTCTTTGTGAATCAACTATTACAACTGGTGTTTCTGTCATTCCTGCATAAGATATCCCTTCTGTCATAAGTGAAAAACCAGGACCACTTGTTGCAGTCATTGCCCTTATTCCAGCAATTCCAGCACCAATTGCTGCATTTATTGCTGCAATTTCATCTTCAACTTGAAGAACAATTCCACCAAACTTTGGCATAAATTTTGAAAGAAATTCAAGAATTTCTGTTGCAGGTGTTATTGGATAACCTGAAAAAAATCTGCAACCAGAATATATTGCAGATATTGCACATATTTCATTTCCTGAAATTAAAATATTATTATTTTCTTTCTTTTCTGGAAATTTTATTTTTTCTATGTTTTTAAAATTTTCATCAATAAAATTTCTTCCAATTTTAAAAGCCAATAAATTTTTTTCAAGTATTTCTTTCCCTTTTCTTTCGTAAGTTTCTTCTAATAAATTTATAAAATTTTCTTCATCAATATCAATAAAACGGGAAAAAACACCAAGCAACACACTGTTTTTAAAAATTTCCTTTTTAAATTCTTTTAAAGTAATTTGAAAAAATGGAATTTTAAAAACTTTTAAATCATTTCTTAATTTTGAATTTCCTAAAATTTTTTCCTCAGCAATTAAAATTCCATTTTCTCTTATCTCATGTTGATGAAATATTATACTTTTTTCATCAAGGGCAAATAATAAATCAATTTTTGATGGTCTTGAAAATTTTTTTGATGAAGATGCCCTTATAGTATAATTTGTATGTATTCCCCTAATTTGAGATGGAAAATCCTTATAAGTTGATACATAAAGACCATATCTTGAAAAGATTTTTGCAATAATATTTCCTGCTGTTAATGCACCATCTCCTGCTTCTCCACCAATTCTTAAACTTATTTCAAACATAATTTTTAATTATAAGGTTATTTAAATTTTTTTTTCAAAGGATTGGAAGATAGTTCTCAATTTCATAATCTGTTATTTGAATTCTATATTTTTCCCATTCTGTTTTTTTATTTTTTATAAATTTATCAAAAAGATTTTCACCAAGAGTTTCTTTAACAAGTTCTGATTTTTCCATTAAAATTATTGCAGAGTATAAAGAGTCTGGAAGGGCATCAATCCCATATTTCTTTTTAACTTCTTCTGGCATTGCATATATGTCTTCTTCAATTGGCTCCCTTAAAACATATTCTTTTTCAATTCCTTTTAATCCTGCCCTTAACATACAAGAGAAGGCAAGATACGGGTTACAGGCAGGGTCAGGTGCTCTGTATTCAATTCTGCAGGATTCAGGTTTATAGGGTTTGAAGGCAGGGACCCTTATAAGTGCAGACCTATTTTTTCTTCCCCATGCAAGATATACAGGTGCTTCATATCCTACAACAAGTCTTTTGTAAGAATTTACCCATTGATTTGTTATTGCAGTTATTTCTCTTGAATGTTTAAGAAGCCCTGCAATATAACATTTTGCAATTTTTGATAAATTGTATTTGTCATCCTTATCGTAAAAGGCATTTTTACCTTCCTTAAAAAGTGATTGATGACAGTGGAGTCCGGAGCCATTTATTCCAAAAATTGGTTTTGGCATAAAAGTTGCGTATATATTATATTTTCTTGCAATTTGCTTTATTATTATCTTTGCAACTTGTAATATATCAGCCATTTTTAAGGCATTTTCATATCTAAAATCTATTTCATGTTGTGAATATGCTACCTCATGATGAGTTGCTTCAACCCTTATTCCCATTTTTTCAAAAATATGGAGTGTTTCCCTTTTAGCCCTTTCAGGTTCATCATAAGGGAATACTTCAAAATAGCCTGCCTCATCAAGGGGAATTGCTTTTTTTTCATTAGGAAAATAAAAATATTCAAGTTCAGGACCTATAAAAAATTCAAATCCCATATTATTTGCATACTTTAAATTTCTTTTTAAAACATATCTTGGACATGAATCATAAGGGGTTCCATCTGGATATTGAACATCACATATTATTATAAGTGTTTTTTCACCATTTACCTCTTCAGGAATTATAAAAAAGGAATTAGGATCAGGTTTTGCAATTAAATCAGATTCTTCAATCCTAACAAATCCCTCAATTGAAGAACCATCAAATATTATTCCTTCTTCAAAAGCCCTTTCTATTTCCCTTACAGAAAGGTCAAAACCCTTTACCTTTCCTAAGATATCAGTAAACCATAATTTTATTGTTTTAATTCCCTCTTCTTTTATATACTCAAGAATTCTTTTCATAATTTTCCCCTTTTGATTTAAATTTTTAATTATAATGCTTTATAATTTTTATGATGAAATACATTATTTTCTTAATATGCTTTTATGATTGGCTCTATAAAGATTATACTAATGCTTTATTAGAAGAAGAAAAGGTTAAAGATTATTTTGAGAAAAATATAAAAATAGACACGATTTCAAATCCCTTTTATAATTTTAAAAGAGCAATGGAACTTGAAAAGAGAGGACTTTTTTTTGAATCAATTCAAAGGCTTAAAAAGGCAATTGATTTATCAAACGATAAAATTTCATACCTTGCAAGATTTTATATAGTTTCTATTTCAAAAAATATAAAAAGCTTTGAAGAAGAAATAAAAAAGAGAATTTTATTTTTAAAAGAAAAAAATGAATGGGAAGGAATTTATTTTCTTTCCTCTTATTTACTCTTATTATCAAAAAATGCAACTACTCCAGAGTATAAAGAATTTTTATTGAGGGAATCAATTTTATTTTCACCAGATTTCTATCCTTCTTATATTGAACTTATAAAAATTCATCTTGAAGAACTTAATTTTTATAAATTTTTTGAAGATTTTTCAGAATTTATTGGTCTTATTTTTAAAAGTTCCTTTTTAAGGAAATTCTTATTTTTATTCTTTATTAAATTTTCTTTCTTACTTTTCTATTATTTTATAATCTTTTTCTCTCTTGGAAAAATAATTTCCTTTTCAGGATATGAAACATCGTATTTTAAAAATTTTATGAGAGAATCCTTCCCATTTCTTTTAATACTTGAAATAATTTTAATTCTTTTAAATATTCCTGCTCCTTTTCATCTTTTCCTTCTTTTACCCCTTTACTTTTTCTTCACACAAAAAGAAAGAATTATTTTCCTATTTTTAAATCTTATTTTAATAAGTATATTTTATTTTGGAAAATTGGAAAGAAATTTTGAAAAATATTATTCAAAAGAAAATTATCCTTTATTTTTTAAAAAATTTAAAAATATACCATTTTCAAAAAAAGTTTTTGAAATTTTAAAGGAAGAAAATTCTTTTGAAGCAAATTTAAAGGGAATTTTAATATTCAAAGGAAAAGGAGTTGATAGTGCCCTTTATTATTTTAAAAGAATTTTAAAAATATATCCTGATGACCCCTACATTATTTTAAATATCGGCAATCTTTATTATTTAAAAAAGAGTTATGATTCTGCTTATATTTATTATAAAAGATCCATTGAAAAAAATCCTTTAATTTATGAAGCACATTTCAACCTTGCACAAGTAGGATTTAAGAAATTTGACCTTTATTCTTATGAAAGTGAAATTAAAAAATCTCAAGAAATAAATTATTCAGAAGTTATTAAAAAAACTTATAGAATAAAGGAATATGAAGCTCTTGAGTTTTTCTGGGGAATTCATGATGTTCCAGAAAAAAATATTTATATAAAGGGTGAAATAGAAAAATTATATTTCTTTCCTTTTTCAGGCATTTTTTCATTTCTTTTATTCTTTTTTTCCATTTTTTTCTTTAAAAATAAGAAAAAAGCTTTAAAATGTCCTGCTTGTTTTAAATTTTCCAATGAAATTTTAAAAATTGAACCAAATTTTGAAGTATGTAGGGATTGTTTAGAAAAACTTCAAAAAACAGATTCCTTTAAAATAAGAGAAAGAATTTTTAATAAAATAAGGGTTGATAGTTTGTTTAGAAAAAGATTAATTATTTTAATTTTAAATTTATTTTTACCATCTTGTGGGTTTTTATATTCAGGTAGCCATTTCCTTTTCTTTATTTCTTTTATTTTCCTTTTTATTGGTTTTTATTTTTCTATAATTTTAAAAATAAATCTTTTATGGATAATTTTTTATTTGATTTATCTTGTTATTTTTGTTTTTCCTTATTATTATTTCAAGGAGGTGAAAATTGGCACTTCAGGGTAGATTTCCTCATGATGTAGAACTTTCAACAGTAATTCAATCTTTATTTATTGATAAAAGAACAGGTGTCCTTTATATTAGAAAAGAAAAAGATGAAGCAGCAATTGGATTTGAAGATGGATTTATTGTTGCTTCTTATATTATAAGAAAAGGGGAATTTGAATTTCTTCCTCGCTATTTAGTTCTTTCAGGAAAAGTTCCTCCTGATTTAATAAAAAAATTTGAAAAAGAGAGTAAAGAAAGGGGTGTAAGAGTAGAAGATATTCTTCTTGAAGAAGGGATTATTGATGAAAAGGAAATTGAAAGAATAATAATTTTTAAGATTGAAGAAGTTATGGATGAAATTCTTACATGGGATGAAGGTTGGTTTAATTTTGAACCTTTTGATAGAATATATAAATTTTCAAAAATAAAGGTTAAGGTTGACCCCCAATTTTTACTTTTAGAAGGAACAAGGAGGAAAGAGGAATGGCCAAAGATGAGGAAAAAGATTCCATCAGATGATTTAATTCCCTTTCAAAAGGATATTCCTGAAATAGATATTGAACTTTCTAAGGAAGAGCTGAGGGTTTATGAACTTGTTGATGGTAAAAAAACAATTTATGAAATTGCAGAAAGAAGCGGTATAGGTAAATTTAAAACTTTTGAAGCCCTTTATCATCTTCTTGAAACGGGATGGATAGGAATAAAGGAAAGGGAAATAGAGGAAAAGACACCTGAAAAGATTTTAGTTAGACCTTTAAAATTTTATGAGGAAAAAAGATTTCTTTATCTTATAAGTAGCATAGTACTTGCCTTTTTCCTTTTCTTTTCCTTTTATTTTGGGATATTTTTTAAAAATTTTAAAAAAATAAAATTTATTCCCGATATATTTGAAGAAGAAAAAAAGGTTGCAGAATTCTTATGGAAAAAATAAAAATAGGATGCTGTGGTTTCCCATGTAAAAGAGAAATTTATTATAAAAATTTTGAATGTGTTGAAATTCAAGAAACCTTTTATTCAATTCCAAAAATTGAAACTGCTTTAAAATGGAGAAATTCAGCACCAAATGATTTTATATTTACTTTAAAGGCACCTCAACATATAACTCATTTATCTTCTTCACCAACTTATAGAAGGTGTAAAAAGGATTATGGGAAAAGGGAAAATTATGGCTTTTTTAAAAATACAGATGAAGTAAAAAGAGCTTATGATGATTTAAGAGAATTTGCAATTAAATTATCTTCAAAATATATCTTATTTCAAACCCCTCCTTCCTTTAAACCTACTTGTGAAAATATTTCAAATTTAATAAATTTTTTTAAAGAAAGAAAAAAGGAACCTTTTATTTTTGTTCTTGAATTAAGGGGATGGGAAAAAAAAGATTTTGAGAAGATTTTAAAGGAAATAGATTTTATTCATTGTTTTGACCCTTTTAAAGAAAGGGAGATTAACAAAGAAATTATCTATTGGAGATTACATGGTAAAGGGGGTTATAATTATAAATATACGGAAGAAGAATTAAAAGAACTTTTTGAAATGTCAAAAAATAAAAAAGGTTTTATATTTTTTAATAATGTTTATATGATGGAAGATGCTTTAAGATTCAAAGAAATTTATGAAGGGAGATAGATTTGCTGTTATAATAGCAGGGGGAAAAGGGGAAAGGCTATGGCCAATTTCTACTTCAAAAAATCCAAAACCTTTTTTAAAAATATTTGAAGAAACTTTAATAGAACTTACCTATAAAAGACTTTTAAAAATTTTTGAAAAGGAAAAAATATTTTTTATCATTCCTAAAAATTTAAAGGGTAAGTTGAAAAAAATAATTAAGGATGCAAATATAATTTCTGAACCAGAAGGAAAAAATACTCTTCCTGCATGTATATATTCTTCTCATTTTATAAAAAAAATAAATTATAATGCAAAAGTTGGGATATTTCCAGCAGACCATATAATTGGAGAGGAGGAAGAATTTATTAAAGCAATAAAAAGAGGATTTGAAATTTCTGAATTAGGATATATAATCACTTTTGGGATAAAACCTTTAAGACCTGAGACAGGATATGGATACATTGAAATAGGTGAGAGAATAGATGATAAAGAGCCACCCCTTTATAAAGTTAAAAAATTTCATGAAAAACCAAAAATTGAAATTGCAAAAAAATATTTAAAAGAAGGTAGATATTTCTGGAATTCAGGAATCTTTATATGGGATACAGATTTCTTCTTTGAAGAAATTAAAAATTTAAGAAATGAAATTTATAATATTTATGAAAAAAATCTTTTAAAGAAAAATGATGTTAAAAAATTTTATAAAGAAATAGAAGCAACTTCAATAGATTATGGGATTATTGAATTTAGCAAAAATATAGCATGTTGTATTTCTAATTTTTTATGGGAGGACCTTGGCTCTTTTCTTTCCTTTGAAAATGTTTTTAAAAAGGATGAAAATGGAAATGTTAAAATTGGAAATGTTTTTACAATTAATTCATCTGGAAATATAATATTTTCAAAAGATAAAATAACTATATGCAAAGATATAAAGGATATGGTTATTGTTAATACAAAAGATATAACACTTTTAATACCAAAATATAAATCTCAGGAAGTAAAAGAAATTTTAAAGGAAATAAAAAATAAAATTCCTCAAAAATATTTTTAAAATGATAGAGTATATGATTGAAGCATGTAAAGAAAGTGGAGAATTTTTAATGAAGAATTTTAAAAATATAAAAAATGTAAAAAAGAAAAGGGAATTTGATTTTGTCAGTGAAGTTGATTATGAAAGTGAAGAGATAATAAAAAGGGAATTAAAAAGAAATTTTGAAGATATTCCATTTATAGGTGAAGAAAGTTTTAAAAAAGATAAATTTCCTCCTAAATTTTTCATAGTTGATCCACTTGATGGCA
>CAZUSI010000027.1:0-3137 GCA_964623395.1 uncultured bacterium
GGGTTTTTCAATAGGTTCAAACAAAGGTGATAGATTTTTTTATATAATAAAAGCACTTATAGAATTAAAAGGTTTTTTAAAAAATTTTAATTTTTCGTCAGTTTATTTAACAAAACCATGGGGAGTAGAAAATCAAAGAAAATTTTTAAATGTTTTTGCAATTGGTAAAACAGATTTTTCTCCATTTGAATTGCTTTCAAAAATAGAAGAAATTGAAAAAAAATATGGAAGGGAAAGGGAATTTAAATATTCTCCAAGAACACTTGATATAGACATAATTTTTTATGATAACCTTATATTGAACGAGGAAAATCTTAAAATTCCTCATCCACTCATGCATAAAAGAAGTTTTGTTTTATTGCCAATGTATGAAATAGAAAAGGAGTGGATTCATCCTATTTTCAAAAAGAAAATTGATTTTTTTATAAAAGAAGATTTTAGAAAAGAGGTTAAAAAAATTATCCCGAGGGAGGCAATAAAGATATGAAAATAATAAGAGATATAAAAGAGATGCAAAAAATTTCTAATGAAAAAATAAAAGAAGGGAAAATAATAGGTTTTGTTCCAACAATGGGTGCGCTTCACGAAGGTCATATTAGTTTAATAAGGGAGGCAAAAAAAAGAAGTGATTTTTTAGTTGTTAGCATATTTGTAAATCCAATTCAATTTGGACCTAAGGAAGATTATAAAAGATATCCAAGGGATGAGGAAAACGATATTTTAAAATGTGAAAAGGAAGGTGTTGATGTTGTTTTTATTCCAGATGTAAAAAGTATGTATCCTGAGAATTTTAGTACTTATGTTGAAGTTAAAGGTCTTACAGAGACTCTTTGTGGTAAATATAGAAAAAATCATTTTAGAGGGGTTGCAACTGTTGTTGCAAAATTATTCAATATTGTAAAGCCAAATATTGCGATTTTTGGATGGAAGGATGCTCAACAACTCCTTGTAATTAAAAGGATGGTAAGGGATTTAAATTTTGATGTTGAAATAATAGGTGTTGAAACTGTGAGAGAAGAAGATGGACTTGCAGCAAGTTCAAGGAATGTTTATTTAAAAGGTAAAGAGAGGGAAAAGGCAAATTTTCTTTATAAATCTCTTCTTTATGGAAAAGAATTGATAGAAAAAGGTGAAAGGGATGCAGAAAAAATAAAAAGAAAGATTAAAAATTTTATAAAGAAAAATATACCTTTTTCAAAAATTCAATATGTTGAAATTGTAAATTTAAAAGATTTAAGACCTTTAAAAAAAATTAAGGGTGAAATAATGATTGCACTTGCTGTTTACATAGGTAAAGCAAGACTTATTGATAACATAAGATTAAAAATCTAATTTAATTTTTATTCAACTTTTATTTCAATTTCCTTTGGTTTTGCCTTTTCAGATTTTGGAACCTCTATTTCAAGAATTCCATCTTTACATTTTGCCTTTGCCTTATCAGGTTCTACTTCCTTTGGGAAAGGAATATATCTTTTGAATTTTCCATAGGAAATTTCAACCCTATGATAGGTTTTTCCCTTTTCCTCCTTTTCCCTTTTCCTTTCACCGGAAATTGTTAATCCATTTTCATCAACTGTCACCTTTATATCTTCCCTTTTCATTCCTGGAACTTCTGCTCTTATTATAAAAGAAGATTCTGTTTCCTCAACATCAACAGGAGGAGTAAATACACTTTCTCTTTCAGGAAGTAGTGATTTCCTTCCGAAGAAGGAATCAAATAATTTATCAATTTCCTCCCTTAAACTTGATATCTCCTTGAAGGGATCCCATCTTGTTATTTCTCTCATGTTTTCACCTCCTTTTAAATTTTTAGTCCTTATATAAATACTTGCTTTTTTGAATTTTGTCAAGGGGTGTCTTTAAAATTAAATTTTTATGGAAGTTAAAATAGCAGAAGTTATAGGTTTTTGTTTTGGTGTTGAAAGGGCAATAGAAATTGCATTAAAGGCAATAAAAGAAGGTGGCGAAGTTTATACAATTGGTCCTTTAATTCATAATAAAGAAGTTATAAAGGAACTTGAAAAAAAGGGTATAAAAATTGCAAACTCAATTAAAGAAATAAAAGGAAGAAAAATTGTTATAAGGGCGCATGGGGTTCCTAAGGCTTTTTATGAAGAGGCAAAAAAACTTGAAAAAAAACTTTATGATGGAACATGCCCCTATGTTAAACTTGTTCAAAATTTAGCAAAAAAATTATTTAAAGAAGGTTATGAAGTAATAATCATTGGTAAAAAAGAACATCCAGAAATAAAGGGTGTAATGGGTTATATTGAAAATAAAGGTATTGTTATAAGTTCACCAGATGAGGTAAAAAAATTAAATTTTAAAAATAAAAAAATTGGTATTGTTGTTCAAACAACTTTTAGAGAAGACCTTTTTAAAAAAATAGTTAATAAAATATTAAATAAATCTTTTGAAACAAGAATTTTTAATACAAGATGTCCTGATACCCGTTTAAGACAGGAAAAAGCCCTTGAACTTGCAAAGGAAAGTGATTTAATGATAATAGTTGGAGGAAGGGATTCATCAAACACGAAAAGATTATTTGAAATTTCAAAAAAATATTCAAAATTTGCTTATCATATTGAAAGGCCAGAGGAAATTAAAAAGGAATGGTTTAAAAATGTTAAAAAAGTTGGAATTGTGGGTGGTTCTTCAACTCCAAGGGAGATAGTTTTAAAGGTAAAAGAAATTATAGAAAATATTGATAAGGGCTAACCTTTTATATATAATAAAAGAAAATAAAATCCTTTTAATTTATAAGAAAAAAGGACATGGAAAATTTCTTTTTAATGGAATTGGTGGAAAAATAAAAGAAAATGAAGATATAAGGGAAAGTGTTATAAGGGAGGCAAAAGAGGAAGTAAATATAAAAGTTAAAAATGTTTTTTTATGTGGTAAAATAAACTTTGATGATGAAACAGGATTATGGGAAGTTTATGTTTTTAGAACTAATGATTTTGAAGGGGAAATATCTGAAACAGATGAATGTAAACCATTTTGGTTTGATATTGATAAAATTCCCTATGATAAAATGTGGCCAGATGATAAATACTTTTTACCAATTTTAATTAAAAATAAAAAATTTAGGGCATTCTTTAAAATAAGAAATAAAAAAATTTTGGAATATTATTTGA
>CAZUSI010000027.1:3237-18856 GCA_964623395.1 uncultured bacterium
AAATTTAGGGCATTCTTTAAAATAAGAAATAAAAAAATTTTGGAATATTATTTGACTTTTAATTTATAAAAACTTTATAATTTAAAATTATTTTAAATTTAAAAAAAATTTAAGGAGGTTTTATGTATAAAAAAATAGTGTATGTGCTCGCAGGATGTGGGCTCCTTATAGGAGCAAGTCATGACCTATACAATAAAGGAATAAAGGAAAATGCCCTTCAAAATCCACAAACTCAAATAAGTAATCCATATATCCCAAAAAAAGGTCCTCTTGGATGGATAACACTCCTATCCGAAGATTTTGAATCTGGAGTTATTCCTTCAAATTGGACAGTTATTGATGGAAATAATGATGGTTAAAAATGGACAGCAGGAACAACATCTGATTTAGGAAACTATACTCCACCAAATTATGGAACTGCATATGCCTATTATTCAGATGATGATGCAGGAAATGATGTTATAAACTACAATGAAGAGCTATGGACACCAGCAATAAATGTTAGTGGAATGACCCAATTAAAATTCAAATACTCTTATGGATTTCAGGTATTTGAAACAGGAGAAAAGTATAGAACCCATTTTAGGAAAAAAGTAGGTGGTTCATGGACAGATTGGCAAGAGTTGAAGGTTTATACACAAAGTGCTTCAGGAATAGATTCCTTTGATTTAACAAATCAGCTTCCTTGTGATTCAATACAATTCAGGTTCTTTTATAGTGATTCAACCTCTTCTTCACATTGGGGATGGGCATGTGGAGCAGATAATGTAATTGTTGAAGGATTTGTTCCTGTTGATCATGATGCAGGTGTTGCCCAAATTATATCACCAGTAGGAACAATTGTAATAGGTAATCCTGTTGATGTTATAGTAAAATATGGAAATTTTGGAAACAATCCTGAAACATTTCCAGCAATTGTAAGAATATTTGACCCTTCAAATACTCTTGTATTTTCAAAGGATACAAGTTTAACATTAAATGCAGGTCAGCAAATAGATGTTAATTTTGGACAATGGACACCAACTCAAGAGGGTTCTCATTTTATATATGGAAAAACACTTTTATCCGGTGATGAATTTCCACAGAATGATTCACTTGGACAAACTTTCAATGTAGGTTATTGGGGTCAATGGACACCTTATAATCCGCCATCTACAAATTATGACAGACTAACACATGCAACGGTTTATGACCCTGATAATGATAAAATTTATATGATAGGAGGAACACCAAATGGTCAATCTGGTTCAAATGTTCCTTATATTTATAGATATGATCCGGTAACAAATACATGGACAACAAATCTTCAGAATATGCCTGATGCAAGGGGATGGATACAGGGAGGATATTGGAATGGAAAGATTTATGTTCCAGGAGGATATACAAATTCAGGAACAAATTCAAATACCTTTTATATTTATGATATTGCTTCAAATTCATGGACACAAGGTCCTACACTTCCTGAGGCAAGGCTTGCTTATGGTCTTGCAGTATGGAATGGAAACATATATGTAATAGGGGGAGTAAATCCAGGTCTTAATGCAGGAACAACAACTGTTTACAGGTTCAATATAGCAAATAATTCATGGACAACTGCAACACCAATACCACAGCAATTTGACATGGGTGGTTCTTGTTATTTAGGTGATACAATTTATCTTGTTGGAGGAGTTAATAGGGGTGCAAATGCTGCATGGACACAGGTTTTAAGGGGAGTAATAAATAATCAAAATCCTGATCAAATAACATGGACATGGCTAACAAATTTACCATATCCAAATGCTATAAATGCAGCAGCTGCTTTACCTGGTAAGATATATATGATTGGTGGTTTTATAAATCTTCAAACTGCTACAAACAGGGTTTGGGAGTATGATATTGCAACAAACCAATGGACAGAGCTTCCTCAATATGTAGTTCCGATAGTAAGGAACCATTTTGCATGCACAAGGCCACAGATAACTGATGCTGGTGCAAGGATATATGTTGTTGCGGGTGATGCAAATGGTGATTGGGCTCCACCAAACAATTATTATTATTATCTTGAAAGGGCTGTTTCAGTTTCTGAAAGGAATTTAGTAGAAAAACCAAGGATATTCTTTATAAGTCCATCAATTACAAAAGGTGATTTTGGAATTCATTTTTCTTTAGATAAAAAATCAAATGTTGATGTTTCTATTTATAGCGTCACAGGGCAGGAGATTGCAAAGATTTATAAAGGTGTTAAAGAGAGTGGAAATCATATAATTAAATATGATGCCAAGAACCTAAATCCCGGAGTTTACTTTATAATTTTGAAAACTGACAAAACTTCATCTTCAAGGATTATAAGAATTAAATAATTTTAATTAAGGGGTGGTAAAAGGTTTATTCCTTTCCACCCCTTTTTTATTTTATACATTTTTCCCACAAGCTTTCTTTTACTCTTTCCTTTAATCTTTTTTTTAAATTTTCATCCTTAATTTTTATCCTTAATTTTTCTATTTTTGAATTAAACCAAT
The DNA here is from genome assembly GCA_964623395.1 of uncultured bacterium. Lineage (GTDB taxonomy): Bacteria > Hydrothermota > Hydrothermia > Hydrothermales > Hydrothermaceae > JBDRZD01. The sequence continues at coordinate 5,739 of CAZUSI010000027.1, forward strand.
TTGTAAAATCACATTTATTAATAATAAATCCATCAAAAATTTTTTCATCTTTTTTTCTTACAATGAAATATCTATGTTTCATTTCTATTATTTTTGGATAAATTTCAAAAATATTCATATTTTTTAAATAAATACTATCAGCAACATAGAAAAAAGAAGGTGGTGGAGGAGGGATCTCTTCCTTTTTGTTTAAATCAACATAGAAATAAAGAGAATCATTTGAGAAATCACCCTTTTTATTAATTTTTATCTTATTAAAATATTCTTTTGCAATTTTATATCTTTCCCTTTGATATTTTATTGTATCATAAAAAAATATTTCTTCAATTGCTCTTGAAGCAAGGATTCCTTTAACAAAATACTCAATATATTCCTTTTCATCTTTAAATAAATCTTTAATCCTTCTAAGTAAAAAAGGAGCCCTTGTTTCCCTATCTATTCTTTCTTTTTCCATCATTAAGAATTTTTCATTTATTTTAAAATTCATTTCCTTTTCAAGTAAAAATATTTTTAATTTTTTCTGAATTAAAATTAAAAGAATTTCTTCATCTTTGTAATCAGGATTATAAATTTTTTGAATCTTTTTTTCAATTTCAAATTCCTTTTTTTCTATTTTAATTCCATCAAATTCTACAATATAATTACCACATGAAATTAATAGAAAAAATATAAGAATTCTTGATTTTTTTGCCATAAATAAATTATAAAGTTAAAAAGAAAAAATTTTAAATTAAATTTGACAAATTTTTTTTTTCCCTTTATAATATATTGTTTATTTTAAAAGGAGGTTTTTATGGATAAATTTTTAAAGGCAATAATTGGTGTAGTAATAATAGGTACTCTAATTGCAGGTCAAAATGAGTCCGATTATTCTGGAACAAGAAACACAAATCCTAATTTGATAAAACTTGAAAATCCAGTAATTCAGCAAGGACAATGGATAACAAAGGCAAATTTACCTTCCCCAAAATACTATCATTCAATTTCTGCTGTTGGAAATAAACTTTATTTAACAGGTGGAGGTGAGTATACTGCTCCAACTACTGATTGTTGGGAATATGATATTGCAACAAATACATGGACAACAAAAGCTTCTATGCCACAGGCAAGGGTAAGGCATGCGTCTGCGAGTTTACAGGGAAAAGTATATGTAATTGCAGGATATAATGGGAGTGCAAATATAAATCTTGTCCATGTTTATGACCCTGTAACTAATCAATGGTCTTCTGCAGCAAATTATCCCCAGGCTTGTCAATTTTTAACTGCTGAAACATGGAATGACCAATATATATATGGGATAGGTGGACAATCAACTGCTTATCTAAATACAATATACTATTATAATCCTACATCAAATACATGGACACAGGCAAGTTCAATGCCAGTTGCAACAAGGTCCCATGGTTCTGGAATAATAGGAAATACTTTATATGTATGGGCTGGATTTAATGGTGCCTTCATACAAGATTTTCAGATAGGTCAGATAAATCCTTCAAATCCTGCACAAATAACATGGACAAGTGGACCACAATATCCTGTTCAGGCTTCAAGAACAACAGGAGATGAGGTAAACGATCCTTCAACAGGATGGGTTTTAATTGGAAGTTGTGGTAATTGGTCTGGAACACCTGCTCATCATCCTTATTCTTATATGTATGTTCCGGGTGCATCTTCTTGGACACAGATTCAGGATAAACCAACGGTTTCAGATAATGCAGATCATGGAGTTGGTGTTAATAATGTTTTCTATATGCCGGGAGGATATGATGGTTCAGCTGCTTCAAATGTTTTTGAGGCCTATGAATTTCCTCAAGCACTTGCTCATGATGTAGGTGTTTTTGCAATTCCTTCTCCATCAGGAAATATAATGATTGGAAATCCTGTAAATGTTACAGTTACTCCTAAAAATTATGGTCAGAATGTAGAAACATTCTCATTACATGTTGAAATAAAAGATCCAACAAATACAATTGTTTTCTCTGATGATTCATCAAATATAACTTTAAACCCCGGTCAAACAATTGATATAAATTTTGGACAATGGACACCAACAGTAATTGGTTCTCATAATGTAAAGGCATGGACAACACTTTCAGGAGATCAAAACCCTGCAAATGATACTCTTTCTCAAAACTTCAATGTAGGTTATTGGGGTCAATGGACACCTTATAATCCGCCATCTACAAATTATGACAGACTAACACATGCAACGGTTTATGACCCTGATAATGATAAAATTTATATGATAGGAGGAACACCAAATGGTCAATCTGGTTCAAATGTTCCTTATATTTATAGATATGATCCGGTAACAAATACATGGACAACAAATCTTCAGAATATGCCTGATGCAAGGGGATGGATACAGGGAGGATATTGGAATGGAAAGATTTATGTTCCAGGAGGATATACAAATTCAGGAACAAATTCAAATACCTTTTATATTTATGATATTGCTTCAAATTCATGGACACAAGGTCCTACACTTCCTGAGGCAAGGCTTGCTTATGGTCTTGCAGTATGGAATGGAAACATATATGTAATAGGGGGAGTAAATCCAGGTCTTAATGCAGGAACAACAACTGTTTACAGGTTCAATATAGCAAATAATTCATGGACAACTGCAACACCAATACCACAGCAATTTGACATGGGTGGTTCTTGTTATTTAGGTGATACAATTTATCTTGTTGGAGGAGTTAATAGGGGTGCAAATGCTGCATGGACACAGGTTTTAAGGGGAGTAATAAATAATCAAAATCCTGATCAAATAACATGGACATGGCTAACAAATTTACCATATCCAAATGCTATAAATGCAGCAGCTGCTTTACCTGGTAAGATATATATGATTGGTGGTTTTATAAATCTTCAAACTGCTACAAACAGGGTTTGGGAGTATGATATTGCAACAAACCAATGGACAGAGCTTCCTCAATATGTAGTTCCGATAGTAAGGAACCATTTTGCATGCACAAGGCCACAGATAACTGATGCTGGTGCAAGGATATATGTTGTTGCGGGTGATGCAAATGGTGATTGGGCTCCACCAAACAATTATTATTATTATCTTGAAAGGGCTGTTTCAGTTTCTGAAAGGAATTTAGTAGAAAAACCAAGGATATTCTTTATAAGTCCATCAATTACAAAAGGTGATTTTGGAATTCATTTTTCTTTAGATAAAAAATCAAATGTTGATGTTTCTATTTATAGCGTCACAGGGCAGGAGATTGCAAAGATTTATAAAGGTGTTAAAGAGAGTGGAAATCATATAATTAAATATGATGCCAAGAACCTAAATCCCGGAGTTTACTTTATAATTTTGAAAACTGACAAAACTTCATCTTCAAGGATTATAAGAATTAAATAATTTTAATTAAGGGGTGGTAAAAGGTTTATTCCTTTCCACCCCTTTTTTATTTTATACAGAAATTTCTATTTTTTCCCTTTCTAAAACTTTTCTTAAAAATTTTCCAGTATAAGATTTTTCATTTTGTGCAATTTCCTCAGGAGTTCCTTCAGCAACAATATAACCACCTTTTTCCCCCCCTTCTGGTCCTAAATCAATTACATAATCACAGCATTTTATAACATCAAGATTATGTTCAATAACTATAACAGTATTTCCCATATTGGTAAGCTTTTGAAGTATAGAAAGCAAATTTTTAACATCTTCAAAATGAAGTCCTGTAGTTGGCTCATCAAGGATATATAAAGTTTTACCTGTAGAGAGCTTTGAGAGTTCCTTTGAAAGTTTAATCCTTTGTGCTTCTCCACCTGAAAGTGTTGTTGCTGGTTGTCCAAGTTTTATATATCCAAGTCCAACATCTTTTAAAAGCGAAAGTTTTCTCTCAATTGCAGGTATATTTTCAAAAATTTTATATGCCTCATCTACTGATGTATCAAGTATTTCAGCAATATTTTTCCCTTTAAATTTTACTTCAAGCGTCTCTTCATTATATCTTTTTCCTTTACATACTTCACATGGAACATATACATCTGGCAGGAATTGCATTTCAACTCTTATAAATCCTTCACCCCAGCATGCTTCGCATCTTCCACCTTTTACATTAAAACTAAATCTTCCAGGAGTATATCCCCTTTTCCTTGATTCTGGTAAAGATGCAAATAGTTCCCTTATTGGAGTAAATACACCTGTATATGTTGCTGGATTTGACCTTGGTGTTCTTCCTATTGGTGATTGGTCAATATTTATAACTTTATTTATATATTCAATACCTTCAATTTCTTTATAAGGAAGAGGGATTTCAGGAGAGTTGTAAAGCATCCTTTTTAAAGCTTTATAAAGTGTTTCAATAACAAGTGTGCTTTTCCCTGAACCAGAAACACCTGTTACACATATAAATAATCCAATTGGAAACTTAACATCTATATTTTTTAAATTGAAACCGGATGCTCCATAAATCTTTAAAAATCTTCCATCTGGTTTCCTTCTTTTTTTTGGCATAATAATATCCTTTGAATAAGAAAGATACGCCCCTGTTATTGATTTTTTAAATCTTTTTAGTTCCTCGGGTTTTCCTGTAAATACAACATATCCTCCATTTTCACCTGCACCAGGTCCTAAATCAACAACATAATCAGCATTTTCAATTGTTTGTCTATCATGTTCAACAACAATTACAGTATTTCCAAGGTCCCTCAATTTTTTTAAAGTATTTAATAGTTTTTCGTTGTCTCTTGGATGAAGACCTATTGTTGGTTCATCAAGGACATACATCACACCTGTTAAACCAGAACCTATCTGTGTTGCAAGTCTTACCCTTTGCTCTTCTCCACCTGAAAGTGTTTCAATTGGTCTATCAAGTGTTAAATATGTTAATCCGACATCCTTTAAGAAAGAAAGCCTTGATTTTATTTCCTTTAAAATTTGTTTTGATATCAATTTTTCCTTTTCAGTTAGTTTTAAATTATCAAAGAAAGAAAGAGCATTTATAACATCCATCTTTGTTATTTCATATATATTTTTATCTTCTATTAATACCCATAAAGATTCCTTTTTTAATCTTGCCCCTTTACATTCAGGACATGTTTTTTTAACAAGATATCTTTCTATTTCCTCAATAACCCATTCTGAATCAGTTTCACTATATTTTTTTAAAAGAAATGGAATTATTCCTTCATAAAATTCATAATCGCTTTGAGGTGCCTCAGGATCAAAATCTTCTATTCTTTCTTTTCCAAAAAGAACAACATTTCTAAATTTTTCAGGCAAATTTCTCCATTCCTCTTCAAGTGAAGTATTATAAATTCTTGCAAGTCTTTCAAGTTTATATAAAAGCCATCCCCTTGGTTCTCCTATTGGTCTTATACATCCTTCCATTATTGAAAGTTTTGGGTTAACAACTAAATTTGGGTCTATTTCATATTTAAATCCAAGTCCAGAACATTTTTCGCATGCACCATAAGGTGAGTTAAAAGAAAACATTCTTGGCTCAAGTTCAGGAAGAGAAAAGGAGCATTTTGGGCACATAAGTTTTTCAGAAAATACTTTTTCTTTATCATCTATAATTATTTTAACAGTTCCATCCCCTTCTCTTAAACCTTGTTCTATTCCATCAGCCAATCTTGTTTTTATTCCATCTTTAATACTTATTCTATCAATAACAATTTCAATTAAATGGATTTTATATCTCTCCAATTGAGGAACTTCATCTATATCATAAATTTTACCATCAACTCTTACCCTTAACCACCCATCCCTTTTAATTCTTTCAAAAAGTTCTTTATATTCTCCTTTTCTTCCTTTTACCTTTGGTGCAAGTATAATTATTTCTTTTCCTTTTTCATTTTCCATTAAATATTTAACAATTTCCTGTGAAGTTTTCCTTTCTAAAAGGATTTTACAATTAGGACAATAAGGTTTTCCTATTCTTGCAAATAAAAGTCTTAAATAATCATATATTTCTGTTACTGTTGCAACAGTGCTTCTTGGATTTCTTGCTACTTTTCTTTGCTGAATTGCAATTGCAGGAGATAAACCTTCAATTAAATCAACATCAGGTTTTTCCATTAATCCCAAAAATTGTCTTGCATATGCTGAAAGTGATTCCACATATCTTCTTTGTCCTTCAGCATAAAGGGTATCAAAGGCAAGGGATGATTTACCTGAGCCAGAAATTCCTGTTATTACAACAAGTTTATTTTTTGGTATTTCTAAATCTATATTTTTTAAATTGTGCTCTCTTGCCCCTTTTATTATTATTTTATCTGACATAAAATTTTGAGAAAATTTTTAAGATTTACCCTTCTCCTGGATAAACTGAAACATAAACTTTCCCTTTTCTTCTTTCAAATCTTACTATACCTTGTATTTTTGCAAATAGTGTATCATCTCCTCCTTTCCCTACATTCCATCCCGGATGAAAATGTGTTCCCCTTTGTCTTACTAAAACAGCACCTGCAAGAACAAATTCACCATCTCCTCTTTTAACTCCAAGATATTTTGAATGACTATCTCTTCCATTTTTACTTGAACCCATTCCTTTTTTGTGTGCCATATTTCTACCTCCTTTAAGTTTTAAATTATAACAAATTTTCATTTTTAATTTCAAAAACTTTATAATTAAAATCTAAGGAGGTTATCATGAAAATATCAAGAATAATTTATTTAATAGGTGTTTTATTTTTAGTTGTTGCAATTTTATTTAAAGTTTTTAAAATCTCATGGCCAACTGGAATATATCATCCCTTAACATATTTAAGACTTTCAATTGCTCTTTTTTTAATGGCAATAGGATATAATCTTTTGTTTGAAAGGAGTTTAAAGTGAAAAAAATAAAATATGTAAATTTAAAGCCTGAGGAAATGCCAACTCATTGGTATAATATATTACCAGATTTACCAGAAGAATTACCTTCTCCTAAGGATCCTGAAGAAGGTGAATCAAGGATAAAAAATCTTCCAAAGATGATGCTTGAAGAATGTTTAAAACAGGAATTTTCAAAGGAAAGGTGGATAGAGATTCCTGAAGAGTTAAGATTTTATTATATGCAGGCAGGGAGACCAAGACCACTTTTTAGAGCCTATTCCCTTGAAAAGTATCTTGATACACCTGCCCATCTTTATTATAAAGCAGAATTTTATAGTCCAACAGGTTCCCATAAGGTAAATACTGCACTTGCTCAATGTTATTATGCAAAAAAGGAAGGATATAAAAGGGTTGTTACAGAAACTGGTGCAGGACAATGGGGTTCTGCCCTTTCTTATGCAGCAAGGATTTTTGGTTTAAAATGCACAGTATATTGGGTAAGAGCAGTATATAAATGGAAAAAGGGAAGAAGAACATTTATGAGATTACTTGGTTCAGAAGTTTTTGCATCTCCTTCACCAAATACAGAATTTGGAAGAAAACTTTATGAAGAAAATCCTCACCATCCTGGCTCCCTTGCAATTGCAATATCAGAAGGTCTTGAAGATGCCTATAAAAACTCTGATACTGTTTATCTTTTAGGTTCTGTTTTAAATCATGTTTTACTTCATCAAACAATAATAGGTCTTGAAACAAAAAAACAATTTGAATATTTTGATGAATATCCTGATATAATAATATCATGTCTTGGTGGTGGTTCAAATTTTGGTGGATTTGCTCTTCCCTTTTACTACGATGTGCTAAAGGGAAATAAGAAAATAAAATTTATTGCTGCTCAAAGTGAAGTTGCCCCAAATCTTTTAGGAGAATATAAATATGATTTTGCTGACCATGCTGAGATGACCCCTCTTTTAAAAATGTATACTCTTGGACATAAAAAGGAAATGGAGCCAATAAAGGGTGATGGTTTAAGATATCATGGTGCTGCACCAATTTTAAGTTTATTAAGACATAAAGGGCTTCTTGATGTAAAGGTCTATCCAAAGGATGAAAAATATGTTTTTGAGATGGCAAAAATATTTGTTCAAACAGAAGGTTTTATTCCTGCTCCTGAATCAGCATATAGCATTGCATGTGCAATTGATGAAGCAATAAAATGTAAAGAAAGTGGAGAGAAAAAGGTTATTGCCTTTAACATTTCAGGTCATGGTTTTTTAGATTTAGATGGTTATAGTGAAGTTTTAGGAATTTAAAAAATTTTAAAACTTCTTTGTGAGATAAGACATTATGGGTAGTAACAATTACTTTTCCCCTTATATAATTAAAATAATAGGATGCTAAAAGATGAAAGAAAATCTTACTTTTATGGAATAGTTTCAGTTCTTATATGGTCAACTGTCGCATCTGCTTTTAAATTATCTTTGAAATATCTTGATTTTATTTCACTTCTATTTATTTCATCATTAACAGCAATTTTTATCCTTTTTTTAATAATTTTATTTCAGAAAAAAATAATACTTTTAAAAAATATTAACAAAAAAGATTATATCAATTCATTATTTCTTGGATTTTTAAACCCCTTTATTTATTATACAGTTTTATTTAAATCCTATTCCCTTTTAAAAGCACAGGAGGCACAACCTTTAAATTATACATGGGCAATTTTCCTTTCAATATTTTCATCAATATTTTTAAAACAGAAATTAAAAATTTCTCATCTTTTAGGTCTTTTAATTGGTTTTTCTGGAGTATTTATAATAGCAGTTCAGGGAAAAATTAAAGAAATTAGTTTTAAAAATCCCTTTGGAGTATTTCTTGCTCTTTCAAGTGCAATAATATGGTCTTTATACTGGATTTATAATATTAAGGACAAAAGGGATGAAGTTATTAAACTATTTTTAAATTTTCTTTTTGGATTTCCTTTTATTTTAATTTCCTTTTTCCTTTTTTCAAATAAAGAATTAAGATTAGAAGGAATTTTAGGAGGAGTTTATGTTGGGCTTTTTGAAATGGGAATAACTTTTGTTTTATGGTTAAAGGCATTGAGGTATGCAAAATTTATCTCCCATATAAGCATTTTAATTTATTTTTCTCCATTTTTATCTTTATTTTTCATAAGAATTTTTGTAAGGGAAAAAATTTTGCCTTCAACAATAATTGGTTTAATTTTAATAATTTCTGGTATTTTTATTCAGAAAATAAAATTTAAAAATCAATAGGATGAAGTGTTAAACTTTCAAACTTATTTAATTCTTCTTTTTTGATTCCTCTGATTTTAAGGATTGCTTACATCAAAAGATATTTTTAGAGTATCCTTATCTCTTAAATCAATCTTTTTTATTCTTATAAAAGCATCCCCCTTTTCATTTCTAAAACCTGAAAATAGATAATAAATATCCTTATCAATTTCTATTATAAAAAGGGTATCTTTTTTAAGTATCTCTGGTTCAAGTCTTTCAGGATATTCTTTAAAAGAAACAATGCTAAAGTTGTCAAAATATTCAAAATCTTTTGTAAAATTTATTCCATCCTTAATGAATTTTAAAAAAAGAAAACTTTTTTCCTTTATCTTTTCTTTTTCAAAAGAAAATTCCTTCCATTCATTATCCCAATATAAAACACCTTTATAGTTCCATTTTATTTTTGATGGAATTCCAAGTGTTCTCAAAATTCCAGCAATTAAAATATACCTTTCAATGTTTTTCCCTTTTTTAATTTCAAATGTATGATAGGGATTTAAAATTGGTCTAAAAAATTCCCTTTCCTTTTCTTCCTTTATATTATTTTTAACCCATTCAAAAACCCTTTTTGCAGTTAAGGAAACATTTTCGTTTAAAAATTTTTTAAATTTATCAAAAAGAAAAAATCTATAAAATCCAAATTCCTCATACAAAATCCTTTCAGGAATTAAATATTCCTTTATAATACTATCAGGAACATCTTTTGAAAGATATAAAGAATTTCTTATATAAAATATTTCTTTTCTTAAATTTATTGTATCCATCATAACAAGGTCCTTTGGATTTGTATTTTCAAAAAAATCTAAAAAATCTTCCTTTTCTTTTTCCTTTAAAGAATTATAAAAATTAAGAATTTTATCCTTATTACCTTTTGAATTTTCAAGAATTTTTAAAATTCTCTCATCTTCTATTTTTGGCAAATAATTTATTTTTTCAAAATGTTTGTCTTTTAAATTTTTTAAAGAATCAATATTTGGAATATAGGAAGGTTTTTCAGTATCTTTTATTTCCTCTTTTACATAAAACCATAATGAAGTATCCTTCAATTCCTTTTTATCTATTTTAATAAAAATTGTTTCAAAATTTTTCTCAGGCCTTAAAATTTTATATCCAAATAATGAATCTTTAAAGGCATAAACAAAATAATCTGTTTTTCCCAAAATATATGTTTTTTCACCACTTTTTAATGTATCAATAAACAATGGGACAAATGCTGAATAATTATAAATACAAAAGGAAACTGTTGAATTTTTAAGGGTTTTAATATGAACTTTAAAGGTTTCTGTATAATTTTCTGTAACATTTAAAATTGTATGTTTTTTACCTTTTTTATGTATTATCTCTTTTTCTTTAACATTTCCAAAAACAGGTGATAAAACAATTCCTGACCTTTTTGATGGATTTCTAAACCACGCAAAGTTTAAATCCGTTGGTTCTGCTCCTCCCAAAAAATACCATCTATCACCTCCCCATACCTCACACCATGCATGATTGCCCTCTGTAAATGGCCACCAAGGAGTATAAACTTCTCTTACAGGAATACATACAGTTCTTAATGCCTTCATAAATAAAATTGTCATCTCTTCACATCTTCCAAATCCCCTTTTAATAGTAGAAATTGCATTCTGATCCCATCTTTCAGTTGGTCTATATTCCATTTTTGTAAAACACCATTCATTTATTTTTAAAATTGCCTCTTTTATATCTTTTGAATTTTTAACAATTTCATAAAGGGTGTCCTTATAAATCCATGAAAAGTTATCAAGTGGCTCCTGCGTTATTCTTTGTGGTAAAATATAATGATAAAGAAGATAATCATTTATTTTATCCTTCCATTTAACTCTTTCAAAATTTTCCTTTATTCCCTTTAAATTTAAAATAAAATTCTCATAACTATAATTAAAAATGTCAAAATCTGTTGAATATTTTAATATAAATTCAGTCCATTCCTTTACACCTTCTTTTTTTGAAATTTCAATAATTTTCTTTTTTTTCTCCTTTAAATTAAAATTTAAAATTAAAAATACAATTATTAATTTCATGTTACCTCCTTTTTAAATTTTTTTATAAAAAATTCTCCTATTATAAAAATTCCAAGAATTACTAAAACTAAGTCAATTAAAAACAAAACATAATTTTTTATTTTTAAAAGTTCTGGTATTTTAATTATAAGAGCACTTATTGTTATTAAAAACATTATTGTTGCAGGTATAAAAGTTATAAAATAATTTTTATTTTTATAAATAAGCCATGCACTACATGTTAAAAGGGCAATTCCTGCTACAAGTTGATTTGATGCACCAAATAAAGGCCACAATGTTTCATATTTTCCAGATAATGCAAGATATCCCCCTATTAATATGACAATTGTTGTTGCAATATATTTACTTTTTATCCCTGTTATTTCCTGAATCAAAAGTCTTGTTATTCTTGTAGCAGTATCAAGTGTTGTTAGAATAAAGGAATTTAAAATTAAAAGTGCAATATAAGGAGAATATTTTCCTAAAAAAAATACAGAATTTGAAAATGATAAAGAAAAGATTTCAAGTGGATTTTTACCAGTTGGTATTTCTTTAAGGCCAAAGGCAACTGTGAAAACTACTCCTGCTGCAAGAAGCCCTTCAAGTAGCATTCCTCCATATCCTATAAATTTTATATCCCTTTCATTTGAAACCTGTTTTGAGGATGTTCCTGTTGCAACAATTGAATGAAATCCAGAAATTGCACCACAAGCAACTGTTATAAACATAACAGGGAATAAAGGTCCTATTTTTGAAGAAAAATTAAATAAATTTATTTTATTTATTGGAGAAGGTTTTAAAAATATTCCAAGAGCTAATAGAGTTATTCCAAAGAAAAGTAAAAAACTTGAAAGGTAATCTCTTGATTGTAAAAGTATGTTTACAGGAAGTGTAGAAGCAAAATAAGAATATGTTAAAAGTATTATCATCCATATTGAAAAGGCATTTTTAAAAGGAATTTCTAAGGGAAATTTGTCACCTAATAAGATTAAAATAAAAAGGAAAATAATTCCTATGATTGTTGATAAGAAAAGGGGTATATTTGTTCTATAAATTAAAATTCCGATAAATATTGCAACAAATATAAGACCAATTGAAGGTATTACCATTTGAGGCATTGAGATAAATGTTTGAGCACATAAGGATGAAAATACTGCAATAACTATTAAAAGTGAAAAGCATAAGAATAAAAGGAATGAGAAGCCAGCACCCTTTGAAATATATTTTTTTGATATTTCACCTATGCTTTTCCCATCTTCCCTTACAGAAATAAACATTGAAACAAAATCAGAAACCCCTCCTAAAAAAATTGAACCTATTAAAATCCATAATAAAGGAGGAAGCCATCCCCAAAAAATGAGTGCAAATATTGGGCCTATAATAGGACCTGCACCTGCAATTGATGAGAAATGATGTCCAAATAAAACAATTGGATTTTTTGCAGGAACATAATCAACTCCATCAAATTTGTAAATTGCAGGAGTTTTCCTATTTTTATCAATCCCGAGTATTTTAGATAAAAAATTACCATAAATAAAAAAACCAAGAAGAAAAATTATAATTATTATTAAAAAAAGAACTATACTCATAATTTGAAATATTAAATATAAATCCTTAAAAATAAAAAAGTCAATGAAAAAGAGATTTGGTGTTTCAATAAATGGTAATTTGATTCAGGAATTAAAAATTTTATTAAAAAATTATGGATATAAATCTCGTTCCCATTTAATTGAAGAACTTTTGACAGGATGGATAAGGGAAAGAAAATGGGAAAAGGAAAAAAGAGAAGTTTATGGAGTTTTAATAGTAGTTTATGAGCATGAAAAAAGGGAAATTTCTAAAAAATTGATTGAAAAGGGTCATAAAAATTATGAAAAAATAATTTCAACTTTTCATTTTCATATTGATGAAAAAAATTGTCTTGAAATTTCTGTATTAAAAGGTAAACCAAATTATATAAGGAAAATATCAGATGAAATAATTGCAACAAAAGGAATAAAATATGCTAAATTTATAAAGGTTTAA
>CAZUSI010000028.1:0-18838 GCA_964623395.1 uncultured bacterium
TTTTAAATAGGGATCCCCTCTATATATCTTCTTTCCTTAACAATTCTTGTTATCATCAAATTTATTTTATCACCAAGTGAATATTTTTTGTTTTTTGATTCAAGTGTAAAATTTTCTCCTCTAAATCTGAATTTTCCCTTTAATTCCCTTAATGGAACAAATACATCAAGGAGTTCATTTATTAAACTTACATAAAAACCATTTGAAGTTACTTTTGATATTACCCCTTGAAATACTTCACCAATTTTTTCCTTTAAATAATCAATTGATTTTAAAAGAACTATATCCCATTCAGCCTGCTGTGCTATCCTTTCCATAATTGTGCTTTTTTCAGCAAAATCTTCAAGTTCCTCTTCCGTAAATACATTTTCATTTCTCATCCATCCTCTTAATATATTGTGAATAACAAGGTCTGGAAATCTTCTTATAGGAGATGTGAAGTGAAGGTATTTGTCAAGACCAAGTCCATAATGTCCTTTATTTAAAATACTGTATTTTGCCTGTTTCATTGCCTTTAATATCATTTTCTTAACAATAAACTCCCTTTCATCACCCTTTATATTATCAATTATATTTTGTAAATCAAATATTTCTGAAATACCATATTTTAATATTTTTGGAGGTAATTTTTCTTTTAATAAAAATTTTAAAACAATTTCAAGTTCCTTTAATTTTTTAAAATCTGGTTTTTCATGAATCCTATAAATTAAAGGGTAATTATTTTTTTCAAGATGTAAAGCAATTATCCTGTTCGCAAGGATCATAAATTCTTCAATTAAAGAATGGGAAAAAAGTGTTAATTTTTTCTTAATCTCTTCTATTTTTCCCTCTTTATCAAAAAGAATTTCTGGCTCAGGCATATCAAAATCAAGTGATCCCCTTTCATATCTTTTTTCCTTTAAAATATGAGCAACTTCTCCACATATTTTCAAAACATCATATATTTCTTTTTTTAATCTTCTTTTTATTTTTTTACCTTCCAGTATTTCCTGTGCTTCATTATAATTTAATCTTGCTTTACTTTTTATAATACTTTCAAATATTTCATAATTTCTTATTCTTCCTTTTTTATCAAGATAAACAAAAATTGAAATGGCAGCTCTTTCTTTTTTAGGAATCAAACTGCAAAGATTTGAGGAAAGAATTGGTGGAAGCATTGGATAAACTCTATCAAGTAAATAAAAGGAATTTCCCCTTTTGTATGCTTCTTTGAAAACTGGTGTATTATAAGAAGTATAAAAGGAAACATCTGCTATGTGAATACCAATTTTATAACCTTCTTTAAATTTTTCACAGGATATCGCATCATCAAAATCCTTTGCAGTTTCAGGATCTATTGTAAAAAGAACAAGTTCTCTTAAATCAACTCTATTACTATTAGAAATTTTTTCTTTAAATCTTTTACAAAATTCTAAAACTTTAAGAGGAAATTCTCTTCTAATCCCAAATTTTTCAATGACAACTTCATAATCAGTTTCTGGATTATCTTTTTTCCCTAATATTTTTGTTATTTCACAAATATCCCCTCCTTTTAAAGGAAAAAATGTAACCCTTAAATTTTCTTCAAGTTTTACTCTCTTGTTTTTTTTAATTATATTTATTCTTGGTGGAAAAATAGGATCATCAGGGAAAATATAAAAACCCCTATAATCTTTAAAAACTGTTCCTATGAATTTTTTTCTTGCTCTTTCTAAAATCCTTACTACTCTCCCCTCTTTATTTTTTCCTCTTCTTTTTTCAAAAATTTCAACTTCCACATAATCGCCATCAAGTGCACCTGATAAAAACTTTCCAGGGATAAAAATATCTCCTTCTTCATAATTTAAAAAGCCATAAGCTCCTTTTTTTATCTCTATTTTCCCTCTTATCCTCAATCTTTTTTTCATTTAAAAAAGCCCTGCTTCTTCCTTTTTATAAACATATACTCTATTTTTGCCCTTCCTTTTAGCAAGATAAAGAGCTTTATCTGCCTTTTCAATTAATAAGTTTTTCTTTCTTTCATCATCAGGAAATCCTGCAACTCCAAAACTTGCAGTGATATTTATTTTTCTTGTATCATCTATATAAAATTCCCAATTTTCAATCAATTTTCTTATTTCCTCGCATTTTTTTATTCCCTCATCTTTTGAAAGGTCAATACATAATGCAAATTCTTCTCCTCCATATCTTGCACAAAATCCCTTACCTTTTACATTTTCTTCAAGGATTCTTGAAACTTCAAAGAGGATTTTATCACCTGCAGGATGTCCATAAAAATCATTAAATTTTTTAAAATCGTCAATATCCATAATAACAAAAGTAAAGGGAGAGCCCTTTTTTATCTTCTCTTCTAAAAGCTGGTGAAACATTCTATGATTAAAAAGTCCGGTTAAACTATCTTTTGTTGCCCTTTCCTTTTCTTTTTCATATATCTCTGTTCTTTCAAGAACCATTTCACATTGATTTTTAAGAAAATTTATTATTTCTTTATCTTCATCGGCAAAGGTATCAGCATAAAATGAGAGAATTGAAAAAACATATTCTATTTCCTTATTTATTTTAAGAGGGACAAAGATGGCACTCCTTATTCCATAATTTCCTTTATTCAAAATAAAAGTTTCCCTTTTAATTCTTTTAAAAATTAAGGGATATTCATTTTGATAAGCAAAAGAAAAAAGGGAATCATCATTTAAATATATATATTTTTCCTTTATGACACCCTTTTCATCAAAAATATAAAATATTTCAGCAGTATTTTCATTTATTCTTTTTGAAAATATAAATATATTAATTTCAAACATATTTTTACATATTTTAAAAATTTTCTCAAATATTTCTTTTTTTTCAAGATGTGCACCAGTTTCCATAGCAAGCTCAAAAAGTGCCCTATACCTTTGCGCAAGAATTTTCTTATCCTTCAATTCAAAAAAGAATTTAAGCATAATACTTATTTTCTTCGCAATTTTTTCAAATATTTCTGGTGTCCAAGGAGGAAAATAATTTATTTCGTTTGAATCCATATAAATAAAACCGTAAAGATTACCTTCATGAATTATAGGCGTTAAAATGCATGAACCAACATAAATTCCAGTTTCCTTATAAATACCTAATTTTTCTCCAGAAGGAACATCCTCAGGTAAAAAAATTGTTTTCTTTTGTTTTATTCCCAATGAAATTAACGGTGAATTTTCATCAATTAAATATGGAAGATTTAAATTTAAAACCTTTGAATTTCCTGTTTCAACTCTAAAACCATGTTTTATATTATCATAAAATAAAAATAAAAGTGTTTGTGGTTTATAAATATTGAAGATGGTATCTGATAAATAATTTAAAAGTCTTTTTAAAAGAGAATAAGGTTCCTCGGGTAAAGGTGTTTCCCTTACTCCTTTATATACTTCCTCTTTGCTTAATTTTAAAGTATCAAAAAAACGAAGTTTTGAAGAAAGTTCATCTATTTTATTTTCTTTTTCTCTTATTTTATTTTCAATTTCTTTTAAATAGTGTATTAAAAATAAAGAAATAGTTGAATAGAAAAGTAAGGGAATTAAGACATCAAAAATTTTTTTATTTAAAAGGGGTGGAAAAAATTCTGACATTAAAAATAGAAAAAAGAAAAAAATTTTTTGAGAAGATTTTGGAAGAAGAATTAAAAATAAATAATAGGGAATTCCCTTTAAAAATCCCTTTAATCCACCTGAAAGATGGGAAATTAAAATAAAAATTAATGAAAGAGGGTATATTAAAAATTTGGCTTTAGAAAAATAAAATTTGAAATAAAAAAAACTAAAAAGAAAAATAAAAGAAAAGAAGATTAAGATTAAAGAATTTGAATAATTTTTAAAGAATAGACCTTTTAAAAGAAAAATATAAAAGATAATACAAAAAATTAATATAAAAAATTCAAGATAATTTCTAATTATATATTTTTTTAATTCTTGTATCAGGGAAATAAAATTTAAGAATTTTTTCATAATTTAACCCCATTTTTGAAAGTTCTCTTGCACCATACTGGCATAACCCTATACCGTGTCCAAATCCTCTACCTTTTATTATAACTTCATTCCCTATAAAAATCAAATCAAACCATGAAGAAGGTAAAGGACCTTTTATAGGGTCTCCAAAAATATTTCTTATTTCATTACTTTTTAAAATTATACAATTTTCATTAAAAGAAAATTTAATTTCATATTTTCTTCCTTCTTTGCTTTTACTTATCACTTCCATTTTTTGAAATATATCCTTTGGTGCTTCTATTCCATAAATTTTTAAAAAATTACTTTTTAACAAATTTATAAAATCTTCTTTTTTGTATTTTCTTTCCCAAAAATAGTAAGGGGATCCTTTACATAAATCTTTTCCGTTTAAATTGCATCTTATACCTCTTAAATAAGGAATTTCATCCATTGAAGGAAAAGCATCTTTAAAATTTGCTGTATTTCCACCACATGTTGAATGATAAAGAGTTAATGCTATTTCATCTTTATAAACACATACAATCCCTCTTGTAGATTGAACAGCAGCAGTTGCCCATGAATTTTCAAAATCTTTACCAGAATAAACTTGATCTCTTACATCAGAATAAAGATGAAAAGGAGAATTATTTCTTTCAATATATTTTCTTAAGGCATAACTTCTTGAGCAAATAGCCTGTACCTTTGCAGATTCAATAAGAGAAGGATCAGAAGGTCCTATTTCCTTCGGAACAACTGAAAGAAGGTAATCTTCAAGTTTAAGAATATTTATAACTTTTTCTCCATTTTCAAAAAGTATTTTACCTCTATATCTCTTATTTTCAAATAAAAGATAACCATCATAAGTTTCAAGTAAAATAGGGGTTTCAAATAAAAAAGTCTTTCCTTTGTAATAAATCATTACTTTATCAAAGGAAATAAACTCAAATTTTAAAAAATCACCTGGAAAGGATGTGTATTTTTTATTTTCTACAATTATTCTATATTTTGATGTTGCTGATAAATAATAAGGGCCTTTACCCTCTTTTAAAAGAACTTTAATTTCCGGTTCTTCAAATTTCCTTTTCTTATATTTATATATTATTTTTCTTCTTATTTTTTCTTCCTTAGAAGGTGTTACCTCAACCCTTTTACATGAAAAAAAAGTTAAAAAAAATAAAAAAATCAAAAAAAGTATTTTCATATTTCTATTCCAATTTTATTTTTTACATCCTCTAAAAATCTTTCATAATGACTTCCACCCCAATAGATTTTATTGCATTTGGGACAAATATGAAAACTATCAAAATTCTCATATACATAATAAGGGACCTTCCCTTTTATTTCATTTTTAGAAATTTTTATAACTTTCTCATTACATATAGAACATCTTGTAAAAGGGCTGATTTCACTTTCAAGTGATAAATTTTTTATTATAAAATTCATTGCTTTCCAGAAGGGCATTTCAGGTAAAATTAAAATATTATCTTTAAATATTCTTTTAAGTTTTTTATTTCTTGTAATTAAAATCCTTTCCCCTATTTTTTTCTTCATCTCACTTAAATTTTTAATTATTTCTGTATCAAAACCAAGCAATCTTAGCCATTTACCATGTCTTACACAAGTTGAATCAACCATCAATTTTATCCCTTTATTATCCTGCATAACCTTTTTACCTTTTTTCTTAATTCCATTAAATTTCCTCTATTATCAATACATATATCTGCTCTTTTTATTTTTTCATCCTGTGAAATACACGATTCTAACATTCCCCTTATAATCTCTTCCTCAAAACCTTTACTTCTCATTCTCTCATAAATTGAGGATAAATCCGCGGCTACGGTAATTATTAAATCAAATTTATCCTGCGTATTTAGCTCAAATAAAAGAGTTCCTTCAACTGCTATATATTTTGAATCAGTATTTTGAATTATATTAAAAATTCTTTCTAAAAGAATAGGGTGAATTAAAGATTCAAATTCTTCCTTTTTTCTTTTATCTTTAAAAATTATCTCTGCCACTTCTTTTCTTCCTATATTTTTTCTTTTAAAAATTTTTTCAATTTCTTTCTTTTTTTCATCAAAAATTTCATGAGCTATTTTATCACCTTCTATAACGAAAAAATTTTCTTCTTCAAAAACCTTTAAAACCTCTGTTTTACCTGTGCCTGGAAGTCCTGTTATCCCTATGATAATTTTATTCTGCAATTTTCTTTAAAAGGCTTTTGTTCTTGGGATTAAGTTCTAATGCTCTTCTATAAAATTTTTTTGCTTCTTCAAGTTCTCCAAGCTTTTTAAGAACATCTCCATAATGTTCAAGAATAACAGGATCAGCATCTTCAATTTGAACTGCCCTATAAAGATATTCCTTAGCCTTTTCATAATCACCTAACTGATAATAAACCCATCCAAAACTATCAAGATAAAAACCATTTTCAGGTGAAATTTTTAATGCCTTCTCAATTAAGTTTTTTGCAAATTCAAGTTTTATACCTCTTTCAGCCAGCATGTATCCCCAATAATTATATGCTGCTCCATTTAATGAATCAATTTTTATCACCCTTTCAAAACATTTCTCTGCTTCTTCAATGAGATTTAAAGATTCATATATCATTCCCAGTTCAAACCATTTATTCGCATTCAAAGAATCATTTTTAAGGGACTTTTCATAAAATTCTATTGCTTTTCTTTTTTTACCAACTTGGGATAAAAGAAAACCCGCAAAATAATTAATTCCTGGGTCAGAAGGAAATCTTTTTAATCCCTTTTTTATTTCATAAAAAGCCCCCCTTTTATTCCCTCTAACTATATCCAAAAATATTTTATAACTTATATATTCAGGAACATTTGGATTTATTTCAATTGCCTTATTTATATAATCAAGAGCTTTATCATAATTAGAAAGTTTGTAATATATTCTTGAAAGATAATAGTAAGAAAGATCATCCTTGGGATTAATTTCAACTCCTAATAAAAGGTTTTTCATTGCCTCCTGTAAATTTTCCATTTCATAATTAAGATAACCTTTTATCCTTAAATACTCAGGTTCCATATTTTTTAAAGAAAGGAGAACATTACATATGGAATCGGCTTTTTTATATTCTGATTTCTGAATAAGAATATAAATTATATTTTTTTTAATGTCTAAATCTCTTTCTCTTATACTATCCACTTTTAAAAAATAAAATAAGCTTTTATCATAATCAGAAATTTTTTGATAAGCATCTCCCATCAAAATAAAATCCCTTTCATTTTTTGTTTTTAAATTTTCAAGTAATTCTAAGCCTTCCTTTATCTTTCCAAGCTGAATTAAAATTTCTGCCTTTAATCTTACAATGTTTTCATTTTCTTTAAAATATTTTTCAAAAAATTCTATAAGTTTTAAAACTTTATCTTTATCACCCTTCAGAATTTCTATATTTATCAGAAATTCAGCATCTTTTTCTTCAAAAGGCATAAGAGAAAGAAAATAATTTTTTAAATAAGTGTAAGATTTCTCATCTTTTTTTATAAATGCAGAAACAATAAGATATATAAGAATTTCTTTTGAAAATTGAATCCTATTTTTATATTTTTTATATACATTTAAAATCTCATCATATTTTTTTAAAGAATATAAAATTTTTATGTATTCTTCTATGTATTCTTTTTTTGGATAAAGGGAAACTAATTCTTTTAAAGTTCTCTCTGCTTTCTCGTATTGAGAAAAGTTATAATAATTTTGATATAAAAGGTAAAGATAATCAGGACTATTTTTTTTAGAATGTAAAAAACAGGACAGAACTAAAAAAGAGAATGGTAGAAAAAATTTCCTCATTATTAAAGTTCAATATCCTCTGGAATCAATTCTGTCCCACATTCTTCACAAAAATAACTATCAGGGGGATTCTCATGGCCACATTTTGGACACATAATTGTCTTCTTTTTCTCTTCTCCTTTACCCAGCTCATCCATAAATTTTTCCTCAACTAAAAATTCTTCCTTCTTCTTAGTTTCCGGAGTCGGTTTTAAACTTTCTTCAAGAATACTTTCTATCTCTTCAAGTTCTTCAATGGTTTCTTCTTGAGGGAGTAGGGTTTCTTTTTTGAGTTTTGTAACTGAAGGTTCTACTTCTTTTTTAACCACTTCTTTCTCTTCAAGTATTTCTTTTAAAAATCGCATCTTTTCTTCAATCTCTCTTATTTTCTCCTTTATTCCCTCTATTTCAATTTTTTTATCTCTTTCAAGTGCTCTAAAAACACTTTCTTCATATTCTCCAACCATATATCTTAATTTTGCCTCCTCAAGCTCCTCCTCATGCGAAGATTTCTCTTTTAGATACTGAATTTTTGCTTTTTCATATTGAGCATAAAATTTTCTTATAGTTTCCTTTTTTTGCTCAATTATAGAATTTAGTTTCTCAAGTTTTAAATTATAATCATCATAAACTTTTTTAAAAACCGCAGGCTTTGTTTTATCCTTTAATGCTTTTAATTTATCCAATCTCGTTTTAATTTCTTTCTTTTCCTCTAAAAGTTTCCTTAATTCATTTAATTCCGCTGATTCCAAAGTACACCTCCTTTCTTAAAAAAATATTCATAAGTCCTATTAAAAAAAGTGTCTTTTTATTACAAGGTTTTGTCTGCATATCTTTTTGAAGTAAAGAAAGTTCATAAATAATTTCATAAATTTCTCTATCATTTATAAATTGTTTTCTATTATTATAAAGTCTTTTCATTATCATATTCAAAATAGAATTTATTTCATTTTCTTTAAAATCCATTTTATAAAATTTAACTATCAATGAAGAAATTTTTTTTCCGGGCTCAATAGAATCAACAATTTCTTTTGAATCATATATTTCTTTTAATATTTCCTTTAAGTAAGAAGGGGAAGAGATAGATTTTTCTTCAAAGGCAAGAGAAACTATTTGAAGAACATTATAAATTTTCCCAAGATTACCCTTTGATGATTCAATTAAAAAATTAATCACATTTCTTGATAAAATTTTTCCCCTTTTTGTGAATTCTCTTGAAATCCACCTATAAGCATCTTCCTCTTCAAGTTCATCAAATCTATAAATTTCATATTTAGGAAGCTCTAAAGAAATTTTTTTATCATATTCTATCTCCGGTATAATAAGAATTAAAATATTATTTGAATTTATTTCCTCTATTTCTTTTAAAAAACTTTTTAAATAAACTGGGAATCTATCAAGATAAAGTAAAAAAACTTTTCTTTTTGATGAAAAAACATCCAATTCAGAAAATCTTTTTATAAATTCTTCCCTTCCTTTATTTGTTTTTATATCCTCATCAAGAATATAAAAATGGCATTCAGAATTTGTGGATTTACAAAGGGCTTCCCAGCTCTTTTTCATAAGGTATGTATCTTTACCTTCAAATATAATTATCTTTTTAATTTCTCCCTTTTTTAAGTCCTCAAAAAAATCCTTATAATTTTTCATTTTTCTTTAATTTTATTCAAAATTTGGGAAATTTTTATTAATTCTGATTTAATTTCCATAAGGAAATTGACATCTAATTTATTTAAAGGCAAAGAAAGTTCCTCAGTTCCTTCTTTATAATGAAGGATTTTTTTCTTTGCTCCTTCTATCGTAAATCCTTCTTCATAAAGAAGTTTTTTTATATAAAGTATTAATTTTATATCATGAGGAGTATAAAGTCTCCTTCCCCTTATCTTTTTTGGTTTAAGTCCAGGAAATTCTTCTTCCCAGTATCTTAAAATATAATCCTTAACACCTACTAACTTTGTTACCTCACTTATTGTATAATAATTCTTTTTAAATTCCAATTTCTTCTAATTTTTTTCTTATATAAAAACTTCTTAAATAATCCCTTTCTTCCTGATTCAAAGTTCTTTCAAATTTATACTGAAGATGGGCTGGTTGTTGAAAAATCATAATTTCATTTAATAAAGAATAACTAATATTTTTAAAGATTCCAAGATTTATTCCTAATCTTATTCCAGAAATAAGTTCCATAGTTTCAAAGGAAGATAGTCTCCTTGCATTTTTTAATATTCCATAAGCTCTATAAACTTTATCCTCTAAAAGTGTGTGTTTTTTCGCAATTAATTCCTTCCTCTCTTTTTTTTCCATTTCGATCACTTCGTATATTTTAGATTTAAAATCTTCAATTATTTCTTCTTCAGATTTTCCAAGAGTAGAGGAGGTAGAACATTGAATAATATTTCCCACAATTTCACTTCCTTCACCGTAATATCCCCTTATTATTATACCCTTAGAAACCGTGTCTTTTAAAACTTCTTCTATTTTCCCTGTAATAAAAAGAGCAGGAATATGAAGTAAAACAGATGCTCTTAAACCTGTCCCAATGTTTGTAGGACATGAGGTAATAAAACCAAGTGTTTCTTTATAGGAATATGTCAAAAGAGAACCTATTTCATCATCAACTTCTATAATTTTTATGAATGCCTCTTCTATTTTAAAATCTTCATAAATACATTGAATTCTTATATGGTCCTCTTCATTTATCATTATACTTATCCTTTCGGATTCGTCAAATAAAACACCACTTCCCTTATCTTTTTTAAAAAGATCAAAACTAGCCAGGTGTCTTTCAACTAAAAATTTTTTTTCCATTTCATCAAGCTCCCAAGCGGGTAAACTTTTTATACCTTCCAGCATATTTATACTCTTAATTGCATCTTCAATTTTATAATAAATTTTTAAAAGTTCTTCAGAAGAAGCAGAGGTTGGAAAAAGAAAACCTTTTATATTCCTTGCTAATCTTACTCTTGAAGAAATTACAATATCGTCCTTTGAAGAATTTTTAAGCCATTCCGGCAGTTTATTTAGCATAAATTTAATTCTTTCTTCAACCATTTTCACTTTTTAATACCTTTAAAATATCTCTCAATTTGGCAGCCCTTTCAAACTCTTCCCTTTCAACCGCATCCTTTAAAGCTCTTTCAAGAATTTTTATCTTAAATTCTCTCGTAACTTTATATTTAGGAAAATATTTCTTCCCTTTATGAAAGGTAGAGCCATGGATCTTTTGTATTAATTTCATTATTGAATCTCCAAAAGCATCATAACAGTGCTCACAACCAACTTTTGTCTTCTTAAAAAAGTCAAAAAGAGAAAGTCCACAATTTGGACAAATCTTATTTTCCTCACTTACTTCCTCTTTCTTTTTTAAAGGCAAAGGAGATTTTCCAATACCCATTGCTTCTTCGTTTGCACACTCCTTACATAGTTTTTTTACTCTTTTTTCTCCTTCTACAATTTCCACAAACTCAACCTCTGCTTCCCTTTTTTTGCATCTTTCACAGATTTCAGCCATTTTTGCCCCTTTTTATTTTTCCATTATCTAAATAATACACTATTTCAAACTTTTCTTTCAATCTTTCATTATGACTTACCACAATGAGGGTAACCTCTTTTTCTTTTTGAAGTTCCATAAAAATATCCATGACCCTCTCCTCATTTTCTTTATCAAGATTACCTGTTGGCTCATCAGCAAGAATTATTTCAGGATTTGCAACAAGTGCCCTTGCTATTGCAACCCTTTGCTCCTCTCCCCCGGATAAATCCCTTGGTAAAAAATTTATCCTTTCTTTAAGACCTACTCTTTCAAGATAATATTTTGCAATTTTTTCTGCTTCTTTAAACTCATATCCTCTTATCAAAAGAGGCATCATGCAATTTTCAAGAGCAGTAAGTTCAGGTAACAAATTATAAAATTGAAAAACAAAACCTATAAATTTATTTCTCATCATTGAAATTTTTGCATCAGATAAAGAATTTATCTTTTCTGAATTTATATAAATTTCACCTTTATCAGGAAAATCTATAAGACCAATTATGTTTAAAAGGGTTGTTTTTCCGGAACCAGATGGTCCTAAAATTAAAACCCTTTCTCCTTTTTTTACTTTAAAATCGACTCCCTTCAAAACTTGTATTGTTTCT
This sequence comes from uncultured bacterium, assembly GCA_964623395.1. Taxonomy (GTDB): domain Bacteria; phylum Hydrothermota; class Hydrothermia; order Hydrothermales; family Hydrothermaceae; genus JBDRZD01. The sequence continues at coordinate 11,865 of CAZUSI010000028.1, forward strand.
TTTCCCTTTATATAAGATTTCCACAAATCTTTTACTTCAATCATAAATTCATTCATACCTTAATGCATCTCTTAAAATAATTTTTTGTGCCTTTTTTGCAGGATATAAAGTTGAAAGAAAGATAACAAATAGAGAAGCAAAAACAATTAAAACCACATCTAACACCTCAACTTTTAAGGGCATATAATCAATAAAATAAACATCAGGGGGAAGTTTTAAAATTTTAAATTTATCAAATATTATACTTGTAAAAGAGCCAAATATCACACCAAGAAAAACACCAATCATTCCAAGATACATTCCTTCAAGTATAAAAAGTTTAAAAATTCTATCACCTCTAAACCCCATGCTTCTTAAAATTGCTATTTCTCTTGTTTTTTTCACAAGGAGCATTAAAAGCGTTGTTATTATATTAAAGGAGGCAACAAATATTATGAGTATAAGAATTAGAAACATTGCAAGTTTCTCAAGTTTTAAGGCAGAAAAAAGACTTTTGTTCATTTCTATCCAAGTTATTGCTTTAAAGGGATAACCAAGTTTTTTTTCTATTTTTTTTGAAATAAGATCTGCCTTATAAGGTTCTTTTAGAAATATTTCAAGACCCTGAACATAATCTCCCTCATAATCAAGTAATTCACGAACATTATTTATATTTGTGATTAAAAGGCTTGTGTTAAAATCAAAATAGCCTGCATCAAAAATTCCAGAAACACAGTATTTATTTGTTTTCATCATAATTCCGAAAGGTGTTATTTTAGAAAGAAAGGGAGAATAAATCATAATTGTATCCCCCTCATAAACTCTTAATCTCTGTGCAATATCAATCCCCATTATTACATTTTTCCCTTCAATATTGAATTCTCCATAAACCATCCTTCCTTCAAGATAATTTTTTATAACTTCACTTCCTTTTTCTATACCCCTTATTATCCCTCCATCTGCATATTCATTATTTTTTATCATAACCTTTGCATAAGCAAAGGGAGATATTTCTTTAATTCCGTTAATTTCATCAATTTCTTTAATTATTTCCTCATATTTATCAAAAGGTTTATCAAAATATTTTGAAACAATTATATGAGGAGAAACTCCTATTATTCTTCTTTTAACCTCTTCGTGAAAACCAGTCATAACTCCTATAACTATTACAAGTGCTGAAACTCCTACAAATATTCCAAAAACTGTAAAGATTGATAAAAAACTCAAATATCCCTCACCTTTAAATTTAACAAATTTTTTAATTAAAAAAATTTCAAGTTTCATGTTTTGGTCTTAATTGAGGAAAAGAAATAACTTCTCTTATATTTTCTGCATTTAGTAATATCATACAAAGCCTATCTATTCCAATTCCAAAACCTGCTGTTGGAGGCATGCCAACTTCAAGTGCTGTTAAAAAATCTTCATCTATCACATGGGCTTCCTCATCTCCAAGGTTTTTATATTTTAATTCTTCCTCAAACCTTTTTCTCTGGTCAATAGGATCATTTAATTCTGAAAAGGCATTAACTATTTCAATACCACCAACAAATAATTCAAACCTCTCAACACATCCTTCTTTTTCTCTATGTTTTTTTGCAAGGGGTGAAATTTCTATTGGATGGTCACATACAAATGTAGGTTCCCATAAATTCCTTCCAATAAGTTCATCAAATAATTTATCAATCATCTTATGATAGGGAAGATTCTTAACCTCATAAACCCCCTTTTCAATCCCCTTTTCCCTTATTTTTTCTTCATTTTCTTTTTTTATTTCTACCCCAAGAACTTCTGAAAGAGAATCCAAAAAATATATTCTTTTAAAAGGAGTTCTAAAAGGAATTTCTTTTCCATCAAATTCTATCTTTGTTTTTCTGAAAACTTTATCAATTAAAAATTTAAATAATTTTTCTATAAAATCCATTAAGAAGAAATAATCCTTATAAGCAATATATCCTTCTAAAAGAGTAAATTCAGGATAATGGGTTCTATCTATACCCTCATTTCTAAAATCTTTTGAAAATTCGTAAACCCTTTCAAATCCACCAACAATTAATCTTTTTAAATAAAGTTCATTAGATATCCTCAAATAAAGTTTTGCATCAAGAGCATTTGCATAAGTTATAAATGGCCTTGCAGTCGCACCTCCATAAATTGGTTGTAAAATTGGTGTTTCAAATTCAACAAAACCATTATTATTTAAGAATTCCCTTATCGTATCAATAATTTCTCTTCTTTTTAAAAGTATTTCTTTCGTTTTCACATTCATTATAAAATCAAGATATTTCTGCCTATATCTTTTTTCCTTATCCCTTAATCCGTGATATTTTTCAGGTAAAGGTAAAAGGGATTTTGTAAGAAGTGTATAATCATTTACAAATATTGTGATTTCACCTACTTTTGATTTCATAACTTTTCCATTTATTCCTATAATATCTCCTATATCTATATATTTTTTAAAAAAATTAAATTTATCTTCTCCTATTGAATCTTTTTTTAAGTATATCTGAATCCAATCAATTTCCCCAAGCAAATCTGCAAAAAGTGCCTTACCAAAATCTCTTACTGCTTTAAGTCTTCCAGCGATTTTAACATCCTTATTTTCAAAATTTTCATAATTTGATTTTATCTCTTCAATCTTTACATCTGTATCAAAAAAATAAGGATATGGATTTATTCCATTTTTTCTTATTTCCTCTAATTTTTTAACTCTTAAAAAATATTCTTTAGGTTTTTCCATATTCTTTAGATAGTAAAAATTTCCTTATAAATGGTTCAAGGTCTCCATCAAGAACTTCTTCAACCCGAGAAGTTTCATAACCTGTTCTATGGTCTTTTACAAGTTTATAAGGATGTAAAATATAGGATCTGATTTGATTACCCCATGCCACTTCTTTTTTTTCTTTTTCTAATTCCTCAAACTTTTTATCTTCAATTTTTTTATAATATTCATATAACCTTGCTCTTAAAAGTTTCATAGCATTTTCTCTGTTTTGATATAGTGACCTTTCACTCTGGCATGAAACACTTATTCCTGTTGGTAAATGAGTTATTCTTATTGCAGTTGATGCCTTTTGCACATGTTGACCACCGGGACCAGATGCCCTAAAGGTTTCTATTTTTAAATCATCAGGATTTATATTAACTTCAATTTCTTCCCTCTCAGGATAAACAAAAACTGCTGCAAATGATGTGTGTCTTTTCCTTGAAGCATTAAAAGGAGATATCCTGACGAGTCTGTGGACCCCTCTTTCTGCTTTTAATATTCCATATGCATATTCTCCTTCAACAAATATTATACCTGATTTAATTCCAACTTCAGCAGGTTGAATATCAAGATTTATTTTAAAATTTTTCCTTTCACAAAACCTTATATACATTCTTAAAAGCATTTGAGCCCAATCATGTGATTCTGTCCCACCTGCCCCTGGATGTATCGTCAATATACAATTTTTAGGGTCATCTTCAGAATTTAAAACCAATTTTATTTCTATTTCCTCTATTTTTTTTAAGGTATTTATGATTTCACCCTCTATTTCTTTCAAAATTTCTGGCTCGTCAGTTCCTATTTTTGCAAGTTCTTTTAAATCCTTTATTTCTTTCTCTAAATTTTCAATTTCTTTTAAAATATTTTCTCTTTTTGAAATCTCTTTTAAAATAAATTTTGCTTTAAGAGAATCTTCCCAAAATTTTGGATCCTCTGTCATTTTCTTTAAATTTTCAATCTCCTTATAAATTTTTTCTGGCTCAAAGAAAACCTCTTATTTCTTCAAATCTTTTTTCTATCTCACTAATTTTTTTAATTTCCATAATTAATAAAGTTCTTTAAGTATAACTTAAAACATTTTATTTGTCAAATAAAAAATATAATCTTTATAATTTAAACTTGCGTCCGTAGCTCAATTGGAAAGAGCACAGGGTTGCGGACCCTGAGGTTGTGGGTTCAAGTCCCACCGGACGCGTTACCTTATTTTTTTACCATCTAAAAAAAGGAGTTTTTCCCATTTTTCATCAATTCTTTTCTGAATCTCTTCAATAAGGTCTTCTCTTTCAATAAGATGTTTGAATCTTTCTTGTTTTTCTAAAAAAAGTTTTATAGGTAATTTATTTTTTGGCTTATAATTTACTTTATAAACACCATTATCAATTTCATAAAGTGGCCAAAAACAAGTCTCAACAGCAAGTCTTGCCATTTCTATGGATTCACTTTCTTCATATCCCCAACCAGGAACACATGGAGAAATAACAGCAATAAATTTTGGACCTTCAATTTCAAATGCTCTCCTTACTTTCCTTATTAAATCACCAAAATGGGAAGGAGAACCCTGTGCTGCATAAGGAATTCCATGGGCAGCAATTATTTCTGTAATATCTTTTCTTTCTTGCATTTTCCCAGGAATTAATTTTCCTGCAGGTGAAGTTGTTGTGCTTGCACCAAATGGTGTTCCTGATGACCTTTGGATTCCTGTATTCATATATGCCTGATTATCATACAAAACATATAGAAAATTATGTCCCCTTTCAATTGCTCCTGAAAGTGCTTGAAGACCTATATCATATGTTCCACCATCTCCTCCAAATGCAACAAAATTTATCTTCTTATCTTCTGGTATAACTCTTTTTTTCTTTAATGCCTTAAAGGCAGTTTCAACACCCGCAATAGTTGCTGCTGCATTTTCAAAAGCAGAATGTATCCAAGGGACTGGCCAAGAAGAGTAGGGAAATATTGTTGTAGTAACTTCCATACAACCGGTTGCATTTGCCACTATCACAGGATAATCAGATGAAGATAAAACAATTTTAACTATTGAAGGAAATGGACATCCAGCACATGCTCTATGACCGGATGCAAGTCCTAAATTCCTTTCTGAAAGCTCCTTTAAAGAAAGTATTTTTTTCATCATTCCTCCCTAACCCCTATATATAAAACTTCAGGGAATTTTTCACCCTCTGAAAATTTTTTTGTTATTTCAATTATTTTAAAGGCATCATTTAATGTAAATTCTCTTCCTCCAAGTCCAAATATAAAATTTATTGAATTTATTCTTTCAGGAAGAGGATAAAGAGCTGCCTTTGTTTCAATTGCAAGGGGACCCCCCATTGTGCTTAATGTTTCAGCCCTATCCATTATTCCTATTGCTTTAAATTTTTTTATTTTCTCTCTTAAAATTTCATAAGGGAATGGTCTAAATGTTTTAATTCTTAAAAGACCAACTTTTATTCCCTCTTTTCTTTTAATATCTATTGCTTCTTTCATTGTTCCTGATGCTGATGACATTGAAATTATAAGAAAATCAGCATCTTCAATTTTATATTCTTCAACAAAAGAAGGAAAATTTGTTTCAAATCTTTCATTGTATTCCTTTGTAACTTCTTCTATGATTTTCTTTGAATTAATCATTGCTTCAATTTGTCCCCTTTTATGTTCAAAATAATAATCATAAAGATCAAGAGGACCAACAGTTATTGGATTTTGAATATCAAGAAGGGAATAAAGGGGTTCTCTTTTCCCAAGAAATTCTCTCACTTTTTCATCCGGTAAAGTATTAACAACTTCCATCCCATGAGTTATTATAAAACCATCCATACATACCATTGCAGGAAGATTTGCCTTCTCAGAAATTTTAACAGCCATTATTATTGTATGATAAACTTCATTTGCATTTTCACAATAAAATTGGAGCCAACCAGCATCCCTTGAACCCATTGTATCTGAATGATCACCATGAATGTTAATCGGGGCAGATAATGCTCTATTTCCTACAACCATTACAATGGGCAATCTTAAACCTGATGCTATGTAAAGCATTTCATGCATTAATGCAAGTCCTTGAGAAGAGGTAGCAGTCATCACCCTTGCACCTGCTGCAGAAGCACCAATACAAACAGACATTGCAGAATGTTCAGATTCAACAGGAACAAATTCAGTATCAACCTCCCCATCAGAAACATATTTTGAAAATATCTGAACAATTTCAGTTGCAGGGGTTATTGGATATGCTGCAACAACATCAGGATTTATCTGTTTCATTGCATAAGCAGATGCTTCATTTCCTGTAAAAGCATGTTTTATAAAAGTTTTTGTTTTCATCTTATATCCTCCATTTCTATTGCCCCTTGAGGACAAACCCTTGAACATATTCCACAACCTTTACAAAAATCTAAATCAAAGTCTAAAATTTTTCCATCAGAAACTTTTATAACTGAATCAGGGCAATAAAGCCAGCATAAAAGACAATTTGTGCATTTATTAGAATTAAATTTTGGAATTTTGGATTTCCAATCCCCTGTCTTAAAATAAATTGAAGTTGGAACATTTTTTATAATCGCACCTTCTGGTAAATCTTTCCATGATTTAAATTTCATTTTACCTCCTCATAAGCCCTTTTAATTGCTTCAATATTCTTTCTAACTATTTCCTCTCTAAATTTAATCTTTAATCTTTCTTCTACTGCTTTTAAAAAATCTTCAAAGGGTAAAATATTTAGAATTTTCATAAGAGCACCAAGCATTGGTGTATTTGGTAAATCTCTACCCATTATTTCTTTTGAAATCTTTGAAGCATCAACTACTTTTAAATTGCATTCTATACCAAGTTTCTTTTTTATTTCCTCAGGTTTTAAAGAAGTATTTACAAGAACAATTGTATCATTTCTTATTCCTTCACGAATTTTTGGAGAAGTTAAAAGTGTATCATCAAAAATTACAACAACATCAGGTGATGTAATTCCATAATGTCCCTTTATTTCTTCATCACTTATCCTTGTAAAAGCAACAACAGGTGCTCCCCTTCTTTCAGGACCATATTCAGGGAATACTTGAATATATTTATCTTGATGCATCATTGCTTCTCCTAAAAGAAGTGCTGCTGTTTTTGCACCCATCCCCCCTCTCCCATGCCATCTTATTTCAATTTTCATTTTACTCCTTAATTTTTTGAATTAATGAAAAATTAATTATAATGGATGAAATATTTTTTTACAAAACATTATAATTAT
>CAZUSI010000029.1:0-18530 GCA_964623395.1 uncultured bacterium
CAACATTAAAATTACCCCTACTTTTTTCATTTATTCCTCCTTTTATTTTAAAAATTTAAAAATAAAAAAATAAAAAAATAAAAAATAAATAAAATAAAGATGGATATGTCCTTGAAGTTTTCCTTATGAAAGGAGGTGATCCAGCCGCACGTTCCCGTACGGCTACCTTGTTACGACTTCGCCCCAGTCACCAGGGTTGCCTTCACTCCGCAAAGCGGAGCTTCGGGCCTCCCCGGCTCCCATGGCGTGACGGGCGGTGTGTACAAGGGGCGGGAACGTATTCACCGCCATATTGCTGACTGGCGATTACTAGCGATTCCGGCTTCACGGGGTCGAGTTGCAGACCCCGATCCGAACTGAGGGCAGTTTTAGGGATTTGCTCCCCCTTGCGGGTTTGCATCCCTCTGTACTGCCCATTGTAGCGCGTGTGTAGCCCTGGGCATAAAGGCCACACGGACTTGACGTCATCCCCACCTTCCTCCGCCTCATCGGCGGCAGTCCCCTTAGAGTGCCCAGCATCCCCAAAAAGGGATCTGGTAGCAACTAAGGGCAGGGGTTGCGCTCGTTGCGGGACTTAACCCAACACCTCACGGCACGAGCTGACGACAGCCGTGCAGCACCTGTGCAGGCTACCCAGAGGGTTCCCCCAATGTTTCCATCGGGGTACCACCTGCATGTCAAGCCCAGGTAAGATTCTTCGGTCAGCATCGAATTGAACCACGCGCTCCACCGCTTGTGCGCCCCTCCGTCAATTCCTTTGAGTTTCACCCTTGCGAGCGTAGTCCCCAGGCGGCGGACTTAACGGTTTCCCTCCGGCACCCCCTTCTTACGAAGAGAATGCCAAGTCCGCATCGTTTACAGCGTGGACTACAGGGGTATCTAATCCCTTTTGCTCCCCACGCTTTCGGACCTCAGCGTCAGGGACGCCCCAGAGAGCCGGCTTCCCCACTGGTGTTCCCCCCGATATCCACGCATTTTACCGCTACACCGGGAGTTCCACTCTCCTCTGGCGCCCTCTAGTTTGGTAGTATCAGACGCAGCCCACCGGTTAAGCCGGTGGATTTCACGCCTGACACACCAAACCGCCTACATCCCCTTTAAGCCCAGTAAATCCGAGCAACACTCGCCCTCCCCGTATTACCGCGGCTGCTGGCACGAGGTTAGCCAGGGCTTCCTCTGGGAGTACCGTCAAGATAATAGGTTATTCACCTATTATCCCTTCTTCCTCCCTGACAGGGGTTTACACCCCGAAGGGCTTCATCCCCCACATGGCGTCGCTGGGTCAGGGTTTCCCCCATTGCCCAAATTTCTAGCCTGCTGCCTCCCGTAGGAGTGGGGCCCGTGTCTCAGTGCCCCTCGGGCCGGCCACGCTCTCACGCCGGCTACCCGTCATAGGCTTGGTAGGCCATTACCCTACCAACTACCTGATGGGCCGCGACCCCTTCTTCGGGCGGGAGCATGAAAACCAGAGGCCCCCTTTCATCCTTATGGGATGCCCCATAAGGACATATTAGGGATTAGCCATCCTTTCGGATGGTTGTCCCTATCCCGAAGGCAGGTTAGTCACGTGTTACTCCGCCGTCCGCCGCTGACTAAGGGTTTCCCCTTAGTCCGCACGACTTGCATGGCTAAGACACGCCACCAGCGTTAGCTCTGAGCCAGGATCAAACCCTCCATAGGAAAAAATTATTTTTCTTCTTCAAGGACATATCCATCTTTATTTTCAAAGAAACTAATTTGAAGTTTTTATATTATACAGGAAAAAATTTAAAATGTCAAGGGGTAATATATAAAATTTTTTCATTAAAAATTGTTGCTATTAAATTATTTTTTTCATCAATAATAATTAAGTCAGCATCAAAATTTTTTAATATTTTTCCTCTTCTTTTTTCTTCAAAAGAAAAAATTCTTGGATTTTCCGTATATAGTTTTAATGCTGTTTTAAAATCAATTCTTTCTTCTTTTAAAGGATGATTTATTGCACCTTCTATACCATATAAAGGACCTAATGGCATACAATCAGAACCAAATGAAATGTTTAAATTTTTATCAATTATTGTTTTAAAAAGATTCATCCTTCTCCATCTTTTTTCTCCAATCCTTTTATAATACATACCATTTTTTTGTTGCCATTCTCTTACAAAGTTTGGCTGCATTGAGATATAAATATTACTTTTTTTTGCCATTTCAATTATTTTTTCATTTATAAGTTCAAAGTGTTCTATTCTATGCCTTAAGTAATTTTGAGAAATTAATGAATTAAAAATTTTTAAAACAAATTCAATTGCACCATCTCCAATAGCATGAATAAGAATTTGATAACCATTTTTTTCTGCATATTTCAAAATATTTTTTAATTCTTCTTCCTTTATAAAGATTTTTCCTCTTTCTTTTTTTAAATCAGAATAAGGTCTTTTTAAAAAAGCAGTTCTTGCTCCAATTGAACCATCAGAAAAAATTTTTAATCCTTTAAATTTTAAAAATTCTTTTTCCTCAAATTTTTCTTTTATCCCTTCAAATTTTTTTATATCTTCAAAACTTTTGATTACAACATAAAGGTTTATCCTTATTAAGAAATCTTTTTCATCAAATTCTATTATATTTTCAAAATTTTTTAAACTAACTATTTCATGAACCTCTGTTATTCCCAATGATAATGCAATTTTCTGCCCTTCTAAAAATGCTCTTCTTATTTCTTCTTTTTCAGGTGGAAAATAATAATTTATATTTAAAGGAAATTCTTCATAAGCCCATCCTTTTTCAAAATCAATTCCATTTACATCCTTTAAAATTTCAAGAGCTTTTGAATTGCAAACTGCAAAATGCCCACATATCCTTCTTAAAATTATTGGTATATCCTTTGAAATCTTATCAATTTCTTCTTTTAAAGGGAATTCCTTTTTTTCCCATTTACTTTCATCAAAATCATATGCAATTATTCTCTTTTTATATTTTGCAATTTCTTTTAAAAATTCATATACTTCTTCTTTTGACTTTTTATCCCTTAAACTATATCTTATTCTTGAAAGTCCCTCATTTATTAAATGGGTATGAGAATCACAAAAAGAAGGATAAATCTTTCCATTTTCAAAAACATAATCTGCTTTTTTCTCCCCTTTTTTATAAACCCCTTTAATCTTTCCATTTTCTATTTCAACTGCTTTTTCTTTATCTTCAACTATCATATTTCTTCAAAAATTTCATATACAAATACCTTAAATCCCTTTCCCTTCAATTTCTCTTTTATTTGAAAAAGAAGGGGTTTTATCCTTTCATAATCTTTATCTTCCAATTTTATATAATAAAGAACATGATAAGAAGGCCAAACTTCATCATCCATATGGGGTTCAGAATTTTTTCCCTTACCTAAAACTTTTTCTATTTTTGTGAAATGAAGTATTCCATTTTTTTCAAGATTTTCCAAAAGATAACTCTCAAAACCAGAATCACATATTATTTGAAGCATTTTCATTTTCTTTCTCCTTTTATTTTTTCTATAAAAACATAAACTATTGGAACAATTATTAAACTTATAAATGCCGACAAAAATAAACCTCCAATTACTGAAATACCAAGTGGTCTCCATGCTTCACTTCCTTCTGCTTTTGAAAGTGCAAGGGGTAAAAGTCCAAATAAAGTTGTTGCTGTTGTTATTATTATTGGTCTTAACCTTCTTTTTCCTGCTTCCTTAACAGCATCTAAAAGTTTATGCTCTCTTTTTCTCAAAATATTAATGTAATCTACCAAAACAATGGCATTGTTTACAACTATTCCAACAAGCATAACAAGACCTATAAAAGATGTAAGAGAGAAGGAAATTCCTGCTATAAGATGAGCAAAACTTACTCCAACAAATGCAAATGGAACAGAAAACATTATTACAAATGGATGTAAAAGGGAACCAAATTGTGCAACCATTACAAGATATACAAGGACAATTCCTATTATTAATGAAAAGAAAAGGAAAGAAAAGCTCTCTTTTTGCTGGGAAATTGAGCCACCTATTTCTATTTTTATATCTTCTGGTAATTTCATTTCAGATATTACCTTCCTTATATCTTCTATAACTTCCTTCAAACTTCTTCCATAAAAATTTCCTGTTATTTTTAAAACCCTTTCTCTATTTTCTCTTTCAATACTTACAGGTCCCTTTTCCTCCTTAAATTCTCCAAAATTTTCAATAGGAATTAATTTTCCATTTGGTATTTTTATAAAAATTGACTTTAAAACATTTATATTTTTAATTGATTCTTCATCAATTCTAACAATAATTTCTATTTCCTCACCTTTTTTTCTAAAATTTCCTGCTTTAATTCCTTCTATCATTCCCCTTAAATATGTTGCCAAATAAGAAGAAGAAACACCGTAATGATTTAAAATATTTCTATTGTATTTGAAAACGAGCTCGTGGGAGGGAAGTCCTCTTGAAACATTTAATCCAGAAATTCCCCTTATTTCTTCCAATTTTTCCTTTAAATAATTTCCAATAGAATCAGTTTCTCTTATATCATATCCAAATACCTTTATCTCAATTGGAGGACCCATTAAAAGAGATTGACCAAATCCTCCACTTACTTCAAAAGAACCCTGAACAATTCCCGGTATTTCCTTTAATTTTTTATTTAAAATATGAGAAATTTCTTGACTTGTTCTTTTTCTTTCACTCTTTTTTAAAAGTCTTAAGGAAATAAAACCAGTATTATCACCTTCTTGCATTCCCATTAAACTTCCCCATCCACCTTCAGTTCTTCCTGTCCTTACTCCAAAAACTCTTACTTCAGGTATATTTTTCTCTATGTAATCTTCAAATTTTTTAGTTACTTCATCCGTAATTTCTAATTTTGTTCCAGGTGGCAATATAAAATTTCCTCTAATTTGTCCTGTATCAGCCTCTGGAAAAAATTCAGTTTTTAAAAAACCACCTAAAAAGGGAATTATTCCTAAAATAAAAATCATTGTTGCAGTTAAAAATACTATTAATTTATGATTTAAAGCAAAATTCAAAAAAGAATTGTATCCTATTTCTAATGGTTTATAAATATTTTCAAGAAAATTTGAAATTTTTTTACTAATTCCTTTCTTCTCTTTTATTTTTAAAAATTTAAAGGATAAGACAGGAGTTAATGTAAAGGCAGTAAATAAGGAAATAATTAAAACAAGAGAAATTGTTATTGCAAGTTGTTTAAACATTATTGAAACTAATCCCTTTGACATAAGTATTGGAAAAAATATTGCGATTGTTGTTAATGTTGAAGCAGTTATTGCCCTTCCTACCTCTTTTGTTCCCAAAATTGCTGATTCTTTTTTCCCTTCACCTCTTTCCCTATGATAGAATATATTTTCTAAAACAACAACAGCATTATCAACAACCATTCCAATTGCAATTGCAATTGAAGAAAGAGATATGAGATTTATTGAACTATTTGTTAAATAAAGGAAAATAAAACTAACTATTAAGGATACAGGAATTGTTATTGATATTATAATACCACCTCTTATATTTCTTAGAAATAAAAATGTTACAATTATAACTAAAATTGCTGCAAAAATAATTGTTTTTGTAAGACCTAAAATTGAATCAATTATAAATTTTGATGAATCAAACAATTCAACAAAGGATATTTTTTCCCCTTTATATTTTTCTTCGATCTCCTTTATTTTTTTCTTAACACCTTCTGAAACTCTTACAGTATTTGCATTTGATTGCTTTAATATTCCAATTAAAAGGGAAGGTTTTCCATTTCTCCTTACATAACTTATATTTTTTTCATAATCAAATTTAACATCTGCAATGTCCCCAAGTCGCAATCTTGCTCCTTTTGGTGTATAAATTATTAAATTTTCTATTTCTTTTATATCATTAAATTCTCCAGGAATCTTTACTTTATACAATTTACTATTTGATTCAACTTCTCCTACTGGAATATTCATATTTTCATATTTTATTGTATTTGCAATGGAATTTAAGTCAATTCCATAATATTCAAGATTTTCTCTTTTAATTTCAACCTTAACTATTTTCTTTTTTCCTCCTCCCCAAAGCTGTACCTGTCCAACTCCTTTTACCCTTTCAATTTCATCTTTAACTTTATCTTCAAAAAATTTTCTCAAATCAAAATTTTCATCAGGAGAACTCATCGAAATTAAAAGTATTGGAAACATTGATACATCAAATTTAAATATTTCAGGAGAAGTTGCATCAGAAGGCAAATTATTTTTTAAAAGGTCAAGTTTTGGTCTTAAATCGTTTGCTGCTTCATTTAAATCTGTTCCCCATTCAAATTCAAGTATAACTGCCGAAATGTTTTCCTGGGATATTGACCTTATTTTTTTAAGATTTGGTAAAGTTGAAGCAGCATCCTCTATTAATTCTGTAACCTGTTTTTCAACTTCTTCAGGACCTGCTCCCGGATAAAAAGTCACAACAGAAAGCATTGGAAGTGAAATATTGGGGAAAAGGTCAAGGGGTAATTCTTTTAAGGATATGAATCCTGTAATTAAAAGAATTGCAAAAATTACTATTACAACATATGGATTTCTTAAACTCGTTCTTATCATTTTTATTCCTCCTTAACTTCTATTTTCATTCCATCCCTTAAAATCTCTTTTCCTTTAAGAATAACAGTATCATTTTCATCTATTCCTGAAATTATTTCACAATATTCTTCGCCTTGAGCTCCTATTTCTACTAATCTTTTTAAAGCTCTATCTCCTTTTTTCAAATAAACATATTTTATTACATCTCCTAAAATTGCATCCTTTTCAATTGATAGAGTATTTTTTTTCTCAAAAACTTTTAATTTTACCTCACAGACCATTCCAGGATATACATCTCCCGGATTTTTAAAAATTATTTTTAATTTTAAGGTCTTTGTAGAAGGGTCAAGGGTTTTTGAAATCCAATAAATTTTCCCATTTATTTTCTTTCCATTTTGTAGAAATATTTCGGCATCTTCACCTTTTTTTATAAATCCTATGTATTTATTTGGTAATGATAAAGTAGCAAAAAGTTCTTCATATCTTGCAACTCTTGCAATTGAATTTGCTTGTGTAACAAATTCCCCTTTTTTTCTTATAAGTTCTGACACATAACCTGAAATTGGGGATTTAACAGGAACAAGTTTATATTCCATACCTGGAATTTTTCTTTCAATATAAGCAATAACTTCATCCTTTTCAACTTTTTCTCCTTCACTTTTAACATAATTTAAAAAATAACCGGGTATTTCTGGAAAAACATATATATCAGGATTTCCTTCAATGTCAGCAGTTAAAAGAAGGGTTTGTTTAATATCTCTTTTTTGAGGATATGTTAATGTTACAGGAACTATTTTTTCCTCTTTTATTTTTTCAGTTTTTTGGCATGAAAAAAACAAGAAAAAAATAAGAATAATGATTTTACTTTTCATTTTATAATCCTCCTATTTTTATTTCTCCTTTTAAAAGCCCCATCAAATTAATTTTTGAAATTTTATACTCTTTTATTGCTTTTAAAAGATTTAACCTTGCATTTAAATTGGAAATTTCCACATCCATATATTCCAAATGTGAAATCCAACCATTTTCATATTGAGTTTTTGCAATTTTTAATGCTTTATCAGAAAGTTTAACATTTTCAATTTGAGTTTCAATTATCTTTTCGTTCGTTTCAAGAATTTTTAAGGAATTTTCAATTTCACTTTTTAAATTTCTTTTTATAAATTCCAAATTTTTCCTTAAATAGTTATAATTTGCTTCACTTTTTTTGATATTTCCATAAGTTAAAAAACCATCAAATATATTCCAGGATATTCCAAATAAAAGGGTATAATATCCTCCCCATTTATCCTTAAAAAAACCATAAGGTCTTGAATATTGATATTGATAAGAGAAAAAAAGATTAGGTTTTAAAAAACCCTTTTGAACTTCAATTATTTCTTTTAATGCTTCCATATTTTTTTCTATATTTAAAATATCCTTTTTTTCTCTCAATGCTCTTTCATAAAGTGTATCAATATTTCCTTCAAATTTTTCAAAATATAAAGAATCAATAGGTTCTATATCCTCTTCTATTCCTGAAACATTTTTTAATAAATCTTTCAATTTTTTTAGCATCGTTTTTAAAATTTCAATTTGTGGTTCAAAATTTTTTAAGGACAATTCTGCTTGCAAAAATTCAAGTTCTGATGCAAATCCTTCTTCGTATCTTTTTTTTGCAACATTTTTATGCATTTCAAGATTTTCTTTTGTTTTTTCAAGAATTTCAATTTGTTTTTTTATAAATAATATTTCAGTATAAATTTTTCTTATTTCATTTTCAAGATAAATTTTTTTACCTTCAAAACTTTCAATTTCACCAATTTTACTTAATATTGCTGCTTTATAAGAATGAATCGATTTAAAGAAGTCAAACAAATTTTGATTTATGGTAAAAACTATTCCCTTCCTTTCAGGTTTTCCAAATTGAACTTCAAATTTTTGATATATTGGCTTCCAAGTAGTTGTATCTATTCCCACAATTACATATTGTGTCATCTTTTCAGTAAAAGAGGAATAGGAATAATTTGCATTCAAAGAAATTTTTGGTAAAAAATTTGAGATTGAAATTATTTCATCTCCTATTTTTCCCTCTATTTTTTCTTTTTCTGCAAGAATTAAAGGTGATTTTTGAGTTGCAATTTTTACAACTTCATCCTCTTTAAGAAGAATTAATGAAAAAATTATTTGTAAGATCATTTTTCCTCCTTTAAATTAAAATATTCTCCATTTATGCATGCAAAGCAGAAATTTTCTCCTATCACTTCTTTTAAGCCTTCAATTGTCATATATGTTAAAGAATCTACACCAAGTATTTTACCAATCTCTTCTTCGTTTTTATTATGGGCAATTAGTTCCTCTTTTGTTGGTGTATCAATTCCATAAAAGCAGGAATATCTTATGGGAGGATATGTTATGCATAAATGCACTTCTTTTGCCCCCTTTTCTTTTAAATATTTTACAATTCTTTTTGAAGTTGTTCCCCTAACAATGCTATCATCTATTAAAATTATTTTTTTATCTTTAACATTTATATCTATTGGAGTTAATGTATAAAATACCTCTTTTTTTCTTATTTCTTCTGAAGGTTTTATAAAATTTCTTCCACCATACCTATGTTTTTCAAGAACTTCTTTTAAATTCCCTCTTTTATTAAAATATTCAGAAAATCCTTCTGCTGCTGCTCTTGAAGTTTCAGGAACAGGCGAAATTATATATTCTTCTATTTTTAAATTTTTATTTTTACTTTTAAATACCTCTGCAAGTTTTTTACCAAGATTTTTCCTTATTTCAAATATTTGTTTTCCATTATATCTTGATGTTGCTCTTGAAAAATAAACAAGTTCAAAGGAGCAAAATTTATATTCCTTTTCTAATATTTTTTCCCTATGAATTTTTAAATTTTTATCTATGATTAAAATTTCTCCATTTAAAATTTCTTCAATTTCTTTATAACCTAATTTTTCAAGAGCAATTGTTTCTGAAGCAAAACATATTGAATCATCATTAGTTCCCATAAAAAGAGGTCTTATTCCATAAGGGTCTTTAAAAGCAATTAAAATATTATTTTTTAAAATTCCAAGAACAGAATAAGCCCCCTTTAATTCTTCAAATAATCTTTTAATACTTTTTTTAATTCTTAAATTTTCCTCGTCTTCATTTTTTAAATATTCTTCTTTAAAAATATGCATTATACCTTCAAGATCAATCCCTGTTTCAAATTTTATTCCCTTCTTTTCATAAGTTTTTCTTATTTCTTCATAGTTATAAATATGACCGTTATGAATCATAGAGATTAAAGGATTTTCAGTTAAAAGGGGTTGTGCCTCCTCTTTTGATTTTGTTGTTGGATATCTTGTTTGTCCGATAAACATATTCCCTTTTATCTTTTTTATATTTTCTTTATTTAAAACATTCTCAACACTTCCAAGACCTTTAATTATTTTTCCCTTCTCAAAATCACTAAAATAAACACCACATGCATCTTGCCCTCTATGTTGAAGCATTTCAAGCCCTATGTATGCAATTTCTCCGAGGTCTTCTCTATTTTTCCTTGTTATAAAACCAATTATTCCACACATAAATATTTTAATTATAAACTCTTTTTGATTTTATTCCAAAAAAACCTTATAATGAAATCCTTAAAAAGGAGAGAATAATGAAAATTTTAAGGTGGAGAATATTATTAGCGGTAGTTATTTTTATAATTGCAATTCTTTTTCTTATTCCATCAATCCAATATTATACTTTGTCACCTTCCTCTTTTCAAAAAATGCCAAAAGAAAAACTAAATTCTTTAAGGAAAAAAGCTTTGCATCTTGGTCTTGATTTAAGAGGAGGAATGCATCTTTTGCTTGAAGTTAAAGGAGATGGACTTCCGAAGGAAAAAATTAGGGATGCAAGGGATAGGGTAATTGAAATAGTTAGGAATAGAATAGATGCATGGGGTGTATTTGAACCAGCAATTCAGGCAATAGGTGACGCAAGGGTTTTGGTTCAACTTCCAGGTATTATGGAAAGGGAAAGGGCAAGAGAATTAATAGGTAAAACTGCCCAATTAACTTTTCATCTCGTTGCTGAGCCTGAAGAAATTCAAAATGTTTTCAACTTAATAGAAAAAAAATTGCAAGAAGAAATAAAAGATACAGGAGTTTCTCCATTTTTATCCTGTTTAAGATATGATAAGGGTGATATAGTTGTTAGGGAAGAAAATTTTGATAGCATTCAAAAACTTATAGAAAAAGCATCTTCTTTTATTCCTGAAAAATATACAATTTTATGGGGAAGAATTGAGGAAAGAGGAGGAATTAAGATAAGGCCTATTTATCTTTTAAAAAAAATACCTGAATTAACAGGTGAATATATTTCTGATGCAAGACATACAATATATCAAGGGGGAGATCCTTCTCTTCAAGGTAGGCCAATTGTTGAACTTTCCTTTGATAAAAAGGGGACAATAATATTCTCAAGGGTTACCGAACAAAATGTTGGTAAAAGGCTTGCAATTGTTTTAGATAACATTGTTCAATCAGCGCCTTTTATAAGAGAAAGAATACCAACTGGAAATGCAATGATATCAGGAATGGAATCAATGGAAGAGGCAAAAGAACTTGCAATAGTTTTAAGAAGTGGTGCCCTTCCTGCTCCTGTTGAAGTTATTGAGGAAAGGTCTGTTGGTCCAATTTTAGGTTCTGATTCAATAAAAAATGGGGTAAGAGCTGGAATAATTGGAATGATAATAGTTTTCCTCTTCATGGCTATTTATTATCTTGTTTCAGGTTTGATAGCAGATTTTGCCCTTCTTTTAAATTTAATACTTGTTCTCTCTTTACTTGCTGCCTTTAAGGGAACATTAACACTTCCAGGAATTGCCGGTATAATACTTATGGTAGGAATGGCAGTTGATGCAAATGTTTTAATATTTGAAAGAATAAGGGAAGAAATTGCATCTGGAAAATCACTTAAATCTGCAATAGATACAGGATATTCAAGAGCATTCATTACAATTTTGGATTCCAATTTAACAACAATAATAGCAGCAATTGTTCTCCTTTGGTTTGGAACAGGACCTATAAGGGGTTTTGGATTAACCCTTTCACTTGGAATAATATGTTCCTTTTTCACTGCTATATTTATTACAAAAATAATTTTTGATTATATGATAAATGTTAAAAAGGTTAAAAAAATATATATATAAAAAGGAGAAAACATGAGATTTTTTAAAACCCCAAATATAGATTTTCTCGGTAAAAGACATTTTGCCTATGTAATCTCTCTTATACTTTTTATATCAAGCCTTCTTATAATTCTTTTAAAAGGACCAAAATATGGAATTGATTTTACAGGAGGAAATATTGCACAAATTAGATTTGAAAGAGATTTTCCTCCTGAAATAATAAGAAAGGAACTTGCAAAAATTGGAATGGGGAAAGCAGAAATTCAAAAATATGGTTCTGAAAGGAATTATTTAATAAAATATTCTGAAAAAATAGACCCTGATAGTTTAATTAAAATTTTTAAAAAAAATTTAAAAGAAGAAGTTATACTTGAAAGAGCAGAAAATGTTGGTCCAAGGGTTGGTAAGGAATTGCAATATAAGGCAATTGAAGCAGTTTTAATTGGAATGATTTTAATGCTCATTTACATTGCCTTAAGATTCAATTTTAAATTTGGGATTGCAGCAGTTTTAGCTCTTTTCCATGATGTTATAATAACTCTTGGTTTTTTAGTTTTTTTAAATAGGGAAATAACAATACCTGTGATTGCTGCTCTTTTAACAATTGTTGGTTATTCAATAAACGATTCAATAATTGTTTCTGATAGAATAAGGGAAAATTTAAAAAAAATGAGAGGCAATTTTTTTGATATTGCTAATAAAAGTATAAATCAAACCCTTTCAAGAACAATTATAACATCAGGAACAACATTAATTGTTGTTTTATCTCTTCTTTTTCTTGGAGGACCAATTTTAAGAGATTTTTCTTTAGCACTTACAATTGGAATAATAGTCGGGACCTATTCATCAATATACATTGTTGCTTCAATTGTTAATGATTGGGAAAGAAAAAGATAATGTTTGATTTTATTGCCTTTGACCCTGAAAAAACAATTAAAAGGGCTGAAGAATTAAGGAATTCCGGTAAGATAGTTAAAGCATTGGATTTAATATTAAGAGCATTAAAATCAAATCCAGAAAATCCTTATCTCAATTTAAAATCTTTTGAATATCATTTAGATTTGGGAAAAGAAAGGGAAAGCTTTATTTATTTTCAAAAGGCAATTAAAAGTAAAGAGGTAAAAGAGGAGGCAAAGAGGGTTTTTCTTGAAAATCTTTCAAGAAGTGGTCTTGAAAAGCATAAGGAGCATTATTTTGAAATACTTGTTGAAGAATTTAAAGTAAAGGAGGCAAAGGAATTTTTTAAAAATCTTGAAAGAAAAGAGATAGAAGGAATAAGGGAAAGATATAAAAAGGCTGCTGATGAAATTTATAAAAGAGAAATTGAAAAACCAACAAAAGGTCTTTTAAGAACACTTTTAATACTTTCAATAATTGAATGGGAATATGGAAATTATGAAAATTCGGAAGATGCTTTAAAAGAATGTTATAGATTTTTTCCAGAAGCAAGGAACGAGATAATTGAAATTATTGAAGAGGAAACAAGATATGGTAAAAATCGTATTTTTGCAAATTTTGTAATTGGTGAACTTTTCTATCTTTTTGAAGATGAAAAAAAGGGTGTTTTAATTCTTGAAAGAGTTTTAGAACAAGATGAAAGTTATTTAAGTAAGTTAGAGGAGATATTTTCGGAAAAAATTCCTGAAACAAAAGAAGGAAAAAAATTTTATATAAAAATTCTTTTAAAAAGGAAAAATTATAAGGAAATTTTAAATTTTATAAAAGAATTTGATAAAGAGGAAATCTTACCTTTAATTGAAAAAATTGATATTGAAAAAATTTTTTTTGAAAAGGAAATTTTAAAGGAATTTATAAATTATTTTAAATATGCAAGTTTAAAAAATAAAATAATAGATATTTTTTATTATGCCTCTTTAAACTTTCCTGAAAAAGCAAAAGAATTTTTTATAGATATAAAAGAAATAATAGAAGATATTTTTGAAGAAGAGCATCTTAAAAAACTTATAGAAGGTTTGATAAACATTAGGAGTTTTGAAGATATATGTGAAATTTGTAAAAACAATCCCAGAATTTGCGAATCACAAGTTTTTGCAGATGTTTTGAATGAAAAAATTGAGGAAATTCCAGAAAATAAAAAATTACTTGAAATTTTTGCTATTTCTTTATTCAATACAAAAAGATTTGAAGAAGGGCTAA
Organism: uncultured bacterium; assembly: GCA_964623395.1. Lineage (GTDB taxonomy): Bacteria > Hydrothermota > Hydrothermia > Hydrothermales > Hydrothermaceae > JBDRZD01. The sequence continues at coordinate 13,850 of CAZUSI010000029.1, forward strand.
TTGTTACAAGTTATATAATTAAAAATTTTAAAGAGGAATTAAATCCTCAAATAATTTCCTTTATTGAAAATAACATGGAATTTTTAAATTATTATCCTAATTTTTATGAGATCCTTTATGAGATTTATCTACAAAAAGGGAAAGAAAGTGAAAAGATTTTGCTCGATTATTTTAAAAATTTTCCTGATTTTAAAAATGAAATAATGATATTTCTTGAAGAGCTTGGCGAAAGGGAAAAAAAATTTATAGAAAAGATAATTGAGGATATAAGATATGTGGAAGAAAAAGAAGAGCTCCCACAAGGTTTAATTAATTTTTTAAAGGCGGAGTTATGCATTAAAAAGGAATATTATAAAGAGGCTGAGGAATATTATTATAAGGCATTTAAGGAAGGAATTAAATGGGTAAGGAAAAGAGTTTTTGAGATTGATGAAACAATTTCTTCTCCATATATTAAACTTCTTAAAGGTAAAATACTTATTGAAGATGGAAAGAAAGAGGAAGGTGCAAATACTTTAATTTTTGCTTTAAGAGAAGAACCTTCTCTTTTAAAAAATGTTGCTGCTTTTTTAAGAAATAAAATGGAAAAAGAGAAAAATATTTATTTAAGCATACCTTATCTTGAAATTTTAATAATGCAAAAATATTATGAACCTGCTTTAAAATTTGCTGAAAGACTCCTTGAAGTAAAAGATAAAAAAATAAAGGGAGAAATTCTTTCTTTATATTCTATTGCCTTATGGGAACTTAATAGAGAGGAAGAGGCAAAAAAAATTATAAAAACCCTCCTTCAAGAAAAATATCCTTTTAGTCCAAGACCCCTTATAAAATTATTTGAAGAAAAAATAAAAAAAGGAGAAAAAAATGCTTTTATATACCAAGTTCTTGGCTCTCTTTATCTTTTAGAAAATAAACCTTCTTATGCAGCAATCTGTTATTTTAATGCCTTTCTTTTAAATCCCTCTTTGTCTGAAAAAATCAAAAATGTGTTAATAGGAATGGAGGCAAGATTTCCAGAAGATGTTGGTATAAAAATAGCAAAGGCAGGAATAAAAATAGTTTCAGGTGAAAAAGAGGAAGGATATGAGGAAATTGAAAATATAATAGAAAATGAAAAGGATTCAATTGAAATTATTCCTCTATTTGATTTATTATATAAAGAGGAAGATCCTCATACAATTTACTTGAAGGCTTTAATTTCTTTTCATAAAGGAGAAGAGAATTATATTGAATATGTTAAAAAACTTGGCTTACCTGAAGAAATACCTGAGAATTTTAGAGAAAAAGTTATAAATTTAATTGAAAGGGGAATAAAAAAAGGTCTTTCTTTATGGGATTCTATAATTTTCCTTCTAAATATTTATCTTAATGCTTTGGAAAAGAAAAAAATTATGGAATATATAGCAAGATATGGACTTCCAGATGATTTAGAAAAATTAAAGGAATTTAGAAAGTTCTTTATTTTCATTGAAGATGAATATAGAAATGATAAATCTTATAATTATTATTTTGGAATTTTACTTATAAATTTAGGTGATGGAAGAGGTCTTTTTTTCCTTGACAAAAGCTTACCTCAGTTTGCTTCGAAAATATACGAAAATTTTGATAAAATAAAAAATTATAAAAATAGTGATGAACTTATTTTAAAAGTTTCCTTCTTAATGAAGGATTTAAAAAGTTTTAAAGAAATATTTTTAAGTTTAAAGGATGATTATATAATTCAAAGGGAAGATGACTTCCTTAATTTTATAGAAGGACTTCCTTATGATAGAGAAATTTGTGAAAGAATTTGGAACTTGTTTTTGAAGGAAAAGAATTTAAATATATTAAAAATTTTTGATAAAATTTTAAAAGAGGAAAAATCCACATATGATAAAATAAAATTCTATTTTTCTTTAACAAATAATTTTTATGAAATTAATATTGATGAAATTTATAAAAAGCTTATTGAAAATTCTAAAAAAGAAGAAATTGTTTCTCTTTGGGATAAAGCTTATAGGGATTTTATGAAAGAAAAAATTTTTGAAAAAATAGAAGTTTCCTTTAAAACAGGTGATTATGAAAGTATAAGAAAAGAAATTAAAGATGAAGATGATTTAATTTTCATTTCAAGAGTTTATGAAAGAAAAGGTAAAATGCTTCAAGCAATTGAAATTCTTGAAAATTATAAAAAAAGGAAGGAGGTAAGTATTAAAGCATTAAAAAGGTTAAGGGTTTTAAAAAGAAAATTTTATAAAAATCCCTTTATTTTAAAAATGGAGACTTAAATGAAAACCTGCCCTTTTTTATCAGGAGTTTTATTTGAAGAAAAAGAAGGGAAAAAAATTCCCAAAGTTTATGAAGTAAGTTGTTTAGGTGAAAAATGTTTTTTCTTTACAAAGGATACATGCACATTTATGGATAGAACACCTTTTAATTTACTTTCAACAAAAATAACATCTTCTTTTGAGAAGGGTTTAGAAGATTTAAAGGGAGAAATTATTTCCTTAAAAGGAAGTTTTGAAAAAACAAAAGAGATTTTAGAAAAATTTGAAAATATGATTATAAATTATGAAAAGATGATGGAAGAGATAAAACTTTTAAGAGATTATGAAAAAATAATTTTTCTTTTTTTAAGAGGTGAATATGAACTTGCTTATGAGGAAATAAGTAAAATAGAAGAAAATAAGAAGGATATAAGATTTAAAATTCTTGAAGGAGTTATTCTTTTTAAAAAAGGAGAAAAGGAAAGGGCAAAAGAAATTTTTGAAAAACTTGTAGAAGAGGGAATTTCATCAAAAGAAATTTATAATAATTTAGGTGTAATATATTGTGAAGAAGGGGATTATGATAAGGCAATTGAAACACTTGAAAAAGGATTAAGATTTTCAAAAGATTTTCCTGAAATCCTTTATAATCTTGGTCTTGCTTATTATAAAAAAGGTGAACCAGAAAAAGCATTTGAGTTTTTTGAAAAGGTTTTAGAGATTGATCCAGAATTTATTGAGGCAAAAGAGGCATTGGAAAAATATAAAGAAGGGAGATGAAAATAGAATTAGTTGGAATAGGTGAAGGTAAAATAGTAAATGGAAAGAAAAAATTAGGAGTTGTAGGACTTGGTTCTTGCCTTGTTATAGTGATTTATGATAAAGAAAAGAAAATAGCAGGTTTTGCCCATTCAATGCTTCCCTTTTCAAAAGAAAAAAATCCTTCAAATCCTTATAAATTTGTAAATACCGCAATATATAAACTTGTTGAAGAGATGGAAAAAATTGGTTGTAAAAAGGAAAATATGGTTGCAAAAATTGTTGGAGGAGCAAGAATATTTACAATACCGGGATTTAAAGCACCCTGGAGTATTGGTGAAAGAAATTGTTTGGAGGCAAGAAAAACATTAGCAGAATTGGGGATTAAAATAGTTGCAGAGGATGTAGGAATGGATTATGGAAGGAATATTGAATTTGATGTTGAAAAAGGAGAGATATTTATTACTTCTTATAAGGCAGAGCCAAAATTGATTTGAAAAAATTTAAAATTGTTTTTCTCGGTTGTCCAAAAAATTTAGTTGATACAGAATATCTTTTTGGTTCTTTAATTAAAGAGGGTTTTGAATATTCAGAGGAAGGGGAATGTGTTTTTATTCAAACATGTGCCTTTATAAAGGATGCAATTAATGAAAGCTATAGAGTTATAAAAAAATATGTGGAGAAGAAAAAAAGAGGAGAAATTAAATTCATAGGAGTTGGTGGTTGTCTCCCTTTGAGATTAAAGAATAAAATTTTAGAGGATTTCCCAGAAATAGATTTAATAATTGAAAATAAATCTTCTTCTCCAAGATTTTTTTTAACAAAAGGTTTTGCCTATTTAAAAATATCAGAAGGTTGCAATGAAAAATGTTCCTTTTGTTTAATCCCTTCTATAAAGGGTAATTTAAAAAGTAAGACAATTGAGGAAATAATAAAGGAAGTAAAGCTCCTTTTAAATTTAGGATTTAAGGAGATAATAATTGTTTCTCAATCTACTGGTCAATATGGAATTGACATATATAAAAAGCCCTATTTTAAAAACTTATTAAAGGAAATTGATAAGATAAATAAGGATTTTTGGATAAGGATAATGTATATGCATCCAGCAGATGTAGATGAAGAACTTATTGAAATTATTAAAAATTCTAATAAAATTGTAAAATACATGGATATTCCTATTCAGCATTTTTCTTCTAATGTTTTAAAAAATATGAGAAGAAGGGGAGGAAGGGAAAAAGTTTTAAATTCCCTTGAAATTATAAGGAAGGAATTTGATGAAAACTTTTTTATAAGGTCAGAGTTAATTGTTGGTTTTCCAGGAGAAACTGAAAAAGATTTTGAAGAACTTTTAAAAGGAATAGAATATTATAAAATAAATAGAATTGCGATATTTAAATATTCAGATGAAAAAAAGATAAATATTAAAAAAGTTCCTAAGAAAATAATTGATGAAAGATTTTTGGAAGTTGAAAAACTATCAAAAAAGCTGATGGAGGAAAGTCAAAAGAAACTTTTAGGGAAAAAATTAAAATGTTTAATAATAGAAGAGAATAAAAGTTTTTATAAGGGAAGGACAGAGTTTGATGCACCTGAAATTGATTTTGAAGTTTATACAAAAAAATCCTTTAAGATTGAAATCCCTGGTTTTTATACTTTAAAAATAAAAAGTATGAAAA
>CAZUSI010000030.1:0-18128 GCA_964623395.1 uncultured bacterium
ATTTTGAGATTATCAATACCCTATCTTCTTCACATTTTTAATTGACTTTTTTATTGCATTTTTATAAAATTTTAAATTAAAATTAAAGTTTAATGATTGAATTGCTTGTATGTAAAATTAAAAATTTAAAAATTGGGATAGAAATGGATAAAATAATTGAAATTGTAGAAGAAAAGGAAATAACAAAACTTCCTATAAGTTCAAAGATTTTAAAGGGTATGTTTAATTTAAGGGGAAATATATTGCCTTTTTTTGATATTGAAGAAATTCTATTTAATGAAAAAGAGGAAAGAAAATTCAATTATTTTATAATAGCAGAATCAAAAAAGGGAAGAAAAATAGGTGTAGGGATTGATGAAATAGTAGAAAGTATAAAAATAGAAACAATGCCTTCAAAAAGTGCACCTAATAAAATTTCAGAGGAAATAAAAAAAAATTTTTTAAAAGGGATTTTTGAAAAAGAAGGCGAATTTATTTATATTCTGGATTTAGAAAATTTAATGGAAAGGGAGGATGTATGAATGCAAGAATTTTGATTGTGGATGACGCGAGGTTTATGAGGAAACTTTTAGGAGATATATTAAAAAAAGGAGGTTATGAGATATGTGGAGAAGCATCAACAGGGGCAGAAGCAATAAAACTTTATAAGGAATTAAAACCCGATCTTGTTACAATGGATATAATAATGCCCGACATGAGCGGAATAGATGCAGTAAGAGAAATTTTAAAAATTGACCCGGAAGCAAAAATCCTTATGGTATCAGCAATGGGGCAGCAGGCACTTGTTCTTGAATCAATACAGGCAGGAGCAAAAGATTATATTGTAAAACCCTTTCAGCCAATGAGGGTTCTTGAAGCAGTTGAAAGAATAATTAAAAAATGATAAAGGAATTAAAAGAATATAAGGAAATATTTGAATCAGAAGCAAAAGAGATTTTAGAAAAATGTGAAAAAATTGTTTTAAGAATTGAAAAGGAAGGTTTTAAAAAAGAATTTGTAGACGAACTTTTCCGTTATTTTCATACTCTTAAAGGTTCCTCTGCATCAATAGGGGAATTTGAAATAGAAAAAATTTCCCATAATCTTGAAGATATGCTTGATGAGATAAGAAAAGGTAAAAAAGAGTATATAGATATTGAGGAAATATTCAAAAAAATTGATGAAATAAAGAAATTAATTGAGAAAAAAGAAGAAGGGGAAATATATGAAATTGAAATATATCTTTCAAGTGAAACTCCTTTAAAAAATGTAAGAGCATTTGTTATAATAAAAGAAATAAGTAAAAAGGCAAAAATAGTTGAAACATATCCTGATATTGAAAGTATAAAGGAAGATAGATTTGATTTTTACTTTAAGATAAAAATAATAGGTGATAAAGAAGAAATTGAAGAAATTCTAAATCTATTTTCTGATATAGAGTATTATAAAATTTCGCCCTTAAAAGAAAAAGAAATAATAGAAAAAAAAGAAGAAATTTTTGAAATAAAGGTTAAATCAGAAAATATTGATAGAATAATAAACTATATGGGGGAATTAGTTATAGAAAAGGATAAACTTAAAAATATAATATATAAAAAAGGAGATAAAGAAATAATAGAAAGTTTTGATTATTTTGAAAGAATGTTAACAGCAGTAAGTGACCAAACTATTAATTTGAGATTTGTTCCTGCAAAAATAATATTTGGAACAATCCCAAGATATATAAGGGATGAAGCAAAAAAACTTAAAAAAGAAATTGAAATTGAAATGATAGGAGAAGAAATTGAAATAGATAGAATTATTCTGGAAAAATTAAAGGAGCCAATATTACATATTATAAGAAATGCAATAGACCATGGAATAGAAGAACCTGAGGAAAGAGCTTCAATTGGGAAAAAAAGAAGTGGTAAAATAACTCTCGAAATAAAAAAGGATAAAGGTGTAGTTTTTATAAAAATAAAAGATGATGGAAGAGGAATTGAAAGAGAAAAAATAATCAAAAGAGCAATTGAACTTAATATAATAAAAGAAGAAGAAATTGATAAAGTTAATGATGAAAAAATCTTTCAAATTTTGACAAATCCTCTTTTTACTACAAAAAAAGATGTTACAAGAGTTTCAGGAAGAGGTATAGGACTTTATGCAGTAAAAGAAACAATTAATAAAATTGGAGGAGAAATAAAAATTAGTTCGGAAAAAGGGAAAGGAACAGAAATTATTCTAAGAATACCTGTTTCACTTGCGATTATAAAATCTGTGATTGTAGAAGGTGGAAATGAGAAATATGTTTTACCTTTAAATTATGTTACCAGTATAAGAAGTATAAAACATATAAAAATTTTTTCAATACAGAATAAAAAGTTTACTATAATAAATAAAAAATTATATCCCATTTATAATTTTAATAAACTTCTTGGAATAAAAAATGATGAGAAAAATTTAAAAGAGGGTATTATAATAGAGGGAGAAAATATAAATTTTGTTTTACTTGTAAGTAAAGTAGTATCTCAACAGGATGTTTTTGTGAAAAATATTGATGAAATTTTCATGAAAATTCCTTATGTAACAGGAGGAACAATCCTTGGAGATGGAAAACCCTATTTAATAATAGACCCTATTTTACTTGTGAAAAAAGGAGTGGGATGAAGATTAAAGATTTGAGTCCTTTTCAATTAGATGGATTAAAGGAAGTAGCAAATATTGGCTCTGGTCATGCTGCCACTTCTTTATCTCAAATGATCAAAAAAAGGATATTTATGCAGCCACCTGATGTTTTTATTGGAAAATCAGAGGATGTATTCAATAAGGTAGTAGAGGAAAATTATCTTGCAGTTGGAATATTACAATATTTTTTGGGTGATTTAACAGGTTTAACACTTCTTTTAATGAAGGAGGAAGAAGCAAAAAAGGTACTTTCTTTAATAATGCAAGAGGAAATATTAGAAATAAAAGAAAATGAGGAATCCGCTTTAAAGGAGATAACAAATATAGTAACAGGTTCTTATATGACATCCCTTTCCGAATTTCTAAACCTTTTAGCACTTCCTTCTGTTCCATTTTTAAAAATTGATATGTCAAAAACAATTATTACATCAGCCCTTTTAAGTATGGAATCCTATGAAGAATTTGCAATATGCATAAAAAGCACCTTTTTTGTAGAAGATGGACCAAAAATTACTATGAATTTTTTCTTTTTACCTGATGAAAGTGGGATAATAGTATTAACAAAAAAACTTGAAGAAATGATAGAATGAATTTAAGGGAAGAAGAAATAAGGATATTAAAAAAATTTTCTGAAAAAATAGATCCAAAGGATCCTTCTTCTCATAATAATCTTGCAATAGTATTTTTTAATAGGGGTCTTGTAGAAGATGCAATATCTGAACTTAAAAAGGCACTTCAAATAAATCCTGATTTTAAAATTGCTCAAAGGAATTTAATAATAATATTAAAAAGGACAGGAAAGTTAGAAGATTATATTGAAAAGCCATTAAGAGAGGTTATGCAGAATCCTGAAAATATAGAGGCAAGATTAAAATTAGCAGAGGCATATTATCAAATAGGTAAATATCCGGAGGCATTAAACGAATATAAAAATATTATAGCAAGAGACCCAAATAATATAAAGGCTCTTAAAGGATTCGGAAATGTTAAGAAAAAAATGGGATTACTTCAAGAAGCACTTGCTACTTTTAAAAAAGCATATAAAATAAATCCTGAAGATGAAGAAGTGTTAAGGAGTATGGGTGAAATATACTATAACATGGGCTTGTATGAAATGGCAATAAAATATTTAAGGAATGCAATAAAATTAAATCCTGAATCAGCAGAAGCACATCTTTTCCTCTCTTTTGCCTTAGGAGAAACAGGACTAATTGAAGAAGCACTTGATGAGGCAATAAAAGCAAAAGAGTTAAACCCTTATATAACAGAAATAAAAGGATTAGTTGAAATTGAGGATGAAAAAATATCTGCTGAAGAAGAACTTAAAGAAGCATTGGGGATAAAAGTGAAAGAGAAAGTAGATACCTTTAAATCAAGATTAGAACTTGCACAGGTTTATAAAAATAAATTTTTGCTAAAAGATGCATTAAGGGAATTAAATAGAGCACTTGAAGAAAATCCTGATTCAAGAGATGCCTTAAAATTAAAAGCAGAAATTGAAATTCTTCAAGAAGAATACGATGAAGCTTTATTAACTCTTCAAAGAATAAATCCAAAAGATTTTCATACATGGAATATGACAGCATGTATATTTTTAATAAAGGGATTTAAAGAAAGAGCCAAAAAAATATTAGAGGGTATAAAAAATTATCCATATGCCCTTAATAATTATGCCCTTTTATTTGTTCCAGAAAACTTAGAGGAAGCAGAAAGAATTTTGAGAAAAGCATATGAAATGGAAGAAGGATTTCTAATACCCCTTTATAATCTTTATTTTCTAAAAATTTTACAAGGGAAAAAAGAAGAAGGAGAAAAATATCTGGAAGAAATTAGCGAATTTTATTTACAAGATCCTGTAATAGTTTATAACTATGCTAAAATTCTTATAGAGAAAAATAATATTCCACAGGCAGAAAAAATTATAAAGAATTCTCTTGAATTTTTCCCAGACAGTTTTTTACTTTTATCCCTTCTTAAAAAAATATATTCTGAAAAAGAAGAGAAAATATTTGAGAAAATTGAATTTGAAAAACCAAAAAGATTTGAAAAAGGTGAAGTATTTCTTCTCGCAATCAGTGGTTTACCAAAAGGAATTCCTTACTTTCCAAAAGAACTTGAAATAAGAAAAAAGGATTTAACATTTAAAATTGAAAATGCAAAAAAATTAATTGAAGAAGGAAATTATGAAGAGGCACAAAAGATATTAGAAGAGGCAAAGAAAATATATCCTGATGATTTTGAAATAAACTATACTCTTGGCAACATGTATTATAAAATTGGATTTTATGAAGCAGCAGAAAATATATTTTTAAATTTAAGAAAAAATACAGATGATCCCAGAATAATATATAAACTTGCTGAAATATATACAAAAACAGGAAGAATTTCTGAGGCTGAAAAAGAATTAGGGGAAATAAAAGAAAACTCCCTTATTTATAATGAGGTGATGCTTCTTTTATCAGAAATAAAAGAAAAAAAAGGAGAATATGGAGAGGCTTTAAAAATAACTGGGAAGCTTTTAGAAAGTAAAAAGGATGACCCAAAAGTTTTGATGAGATTTGGAAAATTGCTTTTGAAGATGAAAAGATATGAAGATGCGAAAAAAACATTTTTAAAAATATTGGAAAAGGAGCCATCTGATAAAAGGGTAAAGTATTATCTTGCTCAGGTTTATTTAAATAAAAAAGAAATAGATAAAGCAAAAGAAATTTGTGATGCTCTCCTTATAGAGGAAAAAAATGATCCTTATCCACGCCTTTTAAAAGCAGAAATACTCGTAAAGGAGGGAAAATATAAGGAAGCATTGCCATATCTTGAAGAGTGTATAAAAATAAATTTCTGGATGCCTCTTGCTCATTACTATTTAGGAATTGTTCATGCTCTTGAAGGAAGGTACGAAGAGGCAATTTCATCATGGGAAAAGGTTGTAAAGATGGAACCAAATACAAAGATGGGTGAAAAGGCAAGAGAATATATTAAAACAACTTTAAACTTTTTGAACATGTTTAAGAGGGAGGTAGAATAATGCCTATTCAAGGAAATTTAAAAGAACTTTCAATCGTTGATTTCCTCCAAATTCTTTATATGAACAGAAAATCTGGAATAATGGAAATAAAAGGAAATGGAAATAATTTTAGAGTATTTATAAAAAATGGAAATATAAAATTTATAGAGGAAACTGGTAAAAATATACTTTTTGAGGAAATAAAAAAAACGGGGATATTGAAAGAAGAAATGATAAAAGTTTTTGAGAAAGTTGAAGGAGAAGATAAAATTCTGGAAAAAATTTTAAAAGAATCTTTAAATAAAGAAATAATAAAAAAAATAATAATAAATCTTATAAATGAAAGGATGTTTTATTTGATGCAGATGAAGGAGGGGGATTTTATTTTTAATGAAGTGGGAGAAGAAAAAATACCGGAAACAGATTTAGAAATTTCTACACAAGATATAATACTTGAAAGTTCCAGGAAAATAGATGAATGGATGAATATAACGAGTAAAATACCTGATTTTTCATATATTTTATTACTATCAGATGAATGGTTGAAAAAGGAAAATTTTAAATTAGAACTTGATGCACTTGAATGGAAAATTCTTTCTCTTACTGATGGAAAAAGAAATATCTCAGAAATAATATCAATTTCAAAGGAAAATCCTTTAAGGGTCGCGAGGAAAATATGCGATCTTATTGAAAAGGGAATTTTAAAAGTTAAAGAAGCGAAAGCATTTGAAGAAGAAGTTAGAAAGAAAAGGGCAGAAGAATTTTTTATAAAAGCAAGAGAATTTGCTAAAAATGGAAATTATCTTGAAGCAGAAACATTCCTTTTAAGAGCAATATCTCTTGCACCGGATTTCTTGATGGCTCATATTGCTCTTGGAGATGTCTATTATGCTCAAAGACAGTATAGGCTTGCCATTCAAGCGTATTATGAAGTTATAAGAAGAGACCCTGAAAATCCTCTTGGATATTATAATCTCGGGTTTGTTAGAATAAAGTTGGGAGACATTCTTGGAGCATTGGAAATAATAGAAAAGGGACTAAAAAATGCAACAGGAAAAATGAAAGAGGAAATGGAAAACCTTGTCAAAATCTTAAGAAAATTAATAATTGCCACTGATTCTAAAAGGAGCATATTTTAATGGAAGAAACTTTAAAATATGACCCAAAATCTTCACTAATACTTGATTTAGTAGAAGAATATATAAATCATTATCTTTATGAGGAAGCAGAGACCCTTTTAAAAGATTATTTAAAAGATTCTCCTATAAGTGAAAGGGCAATAAAATTGTGGATGAAAATAGCAGAAGCTCAGAAGGATTTTGAAAAATATAGAAAATTGAAGGAAAAATTTGAAAAAATTGAAAAAATTTATTTTGAAGAAAAAATAAAAATTAAAGAGAGGGAATTCTTAAAGGAAAGAAAAGAAATAGAAGAAATAAAAGAAGTTAATGATTTCCCATTTGTTGAGATAAAGGAAGGAATTGAGATATTTCTAAAGGGATTTGGGCTTGGTAGCGTTAAAAAAATTATAACAGAAGACAAAAATATAATTCTTTATATTAAAAAGAATGAAAAATGGAGGGAAATAAAGTTTAAAGAGAATACAAAGTTTCCTCATGTTACATGGGTTATGAAAAGTATTGAGAAAATAGAATGAAAGAAAATAATTATTTGGAAAGTATTGTTAAAATTCCGGGGGTAAGGGGGGTTTATGTCTTTGATGAAAATGGAAAAGAAATTTATAGAGAATCAACTTTTTCTCGTGATAAAGAATATTATAAATCCTTAGTTGAATCCTTCTTAAAAAATAAAGAGAAATTTCCAAAAATTCTTTATTTATTTACTGAAAAACATCTTTTAATCCTTGCCCATAATAAAGAAATTTTTAAAGGATTTTTAATTTCAATTTCTTTTAAGGATGTAAATCTTGGTCTTTTAAGAATAAAGATAAAAAAATTTTTAAATATTGACTAAAAAAATTAAATTATCCCCTTTTTCCAAAAAATCAAAATCTAAAAATTTCTTTGCTACAAAAATTGCAGTTTTAAAATGCTCTGTCTTTTTTGACAATTTTATTTTACCTCCTGCAAGTGAAAGCCATAAAACAAGATTATCTGATAAATGGTAATCTACTGAATTATTTAAAGAAATATCAATAAACTCATTAACACAATCTTCTGCAATTTTTTCTGATGGAACCCCTTTTTTACATAAAATATCATTTCCAACAATACCGTTATTCTCCATTTCCCCCCATATTGTAAAACTACATCCAGGTGAAATTGAATCCTCATAAAAATATTTAAAATGAAAATTTCTAAAACCTTTACTTATCAAAATCTTCTCCGCCACCTCTTTCATCCTTTCACAAACTTTTTTTTCTTTAAGAATATTTGAGGAAGAAATTATTCCATTTATTTCTAATAATTTTCCTCCTTCAAAATTTAAATTTAGATTTTCTTTTAAAAATTTTCTAAAATCTTTAAAATTATTAAAATCATAAAGAGATTTTTTTCCCTTTAAAAATATTTTTACCTCACCACCCCCTTTTGGATAATATCCTCTTTTTAAAATTTTCATTTCAAATTTTTCTATTATTCTTGAAACAATTTTTACTATAACATTTTCAAAATAGTCAATTGTTGGTGCTCCTGGAACATCTGTTCCACCTTTTAAATGCAAGTAAATGGGTTCCTTTGAAAATATTCCAACTGGAAAAATTGTTTGAAGAAAAAGAGAAATACTTCCTGCTGTTCTAAAATCCAAAAAGATATTACCACCTTTTATTTTGCCTGGTTTAAATTCAACTTCAAGAGAACCAATTTCATCACCCTTTACTTCTGAATCACTGATCATCTTTAATGCCTTCAAAATGTTTAAATGTTGTGATTTAAGACCAGGATTTGGTCTTCCTTTTCTTATATTATAAATTTTAAAGGGTTTATTCAAAAAAATTGAATAAACAAGTGCATATCTTAAAATCTGCCCTCCCCCTTCACCAAAGGAACCATCTATTTCTATCATATTCAAATGGTATACCCCTTTTAAATCCTAATTTTTCTGCATATTTAACAACTTCCTCATATTCCTCTTTTGTTATTCTTCTTGATAGTTCCTCAAAAGAATATGCTTTATAACAGGGTCTATACTGGTCCATTATGTTTACATAAGAATTTATTGAAATTTCTTTTGCTATAAAGTCAAGAATTTTAAAGGAACCAGCAATTTTATTAGGTAAAACAAGATGCCTTATTAAAAGTCCCCTTTTTGCTATTCCATTTTCTATTACAAGGTCACCAACCTGCCTATGCATTTCCTTTACAACTTTTTTTGACACCTCAAAATAATTTTTAACATCCGAATATTTTTTACCCTTTTCTGAATCAGAATATTTCATATCAGGCATATAAATATCAATTATTCCATCAAGTAATTTTAAAGTAATTAAAGAATCATATCCACCTGTATTATAAACAATTGGTAATCTAAATCCCTTAGGAATTGCAATAAAAAGTGCTTCAAGTATTTGTGGAACAACATGCGTTGGGCTTACAAGATTCAAGTTGTGACAGCCCATCCTCTCCACCTCTAAAAATATTTCAGCAAGCGTAAAAGGGTCAACTTCCTTTCCTTCCAATAGTTGACTTATCTCATAATTTTGACAGAAAACACAGTGTAAATTACATCCCGAAAAAAATACAGTTCCACTCCCTCTTCTTCCAACAAGTGGTGGCTCTTCTCCAAAATGGGGTCCAAAAGAAGATACAATTGCAAATCTACCAACTTTACACTCTCCTTTTTCATTTTCATATCTATTTACCTTACATCCCCTTGGACATAAAATACATTTTTTAAGATATTCAAGTGATTTTAAAACCCTTTTTTCAAATTCACCTTTTTTATAAATTTCAATATAAGAAGGAAAACTCATTCTATTTTATATTTTTCAAAAAATTTTTTTTCAAATTCCAAAAGCCTTTTTTCTTTTATTGCTTCCCTTATATTTTTCATCAATTTTGAATAAAAATATAAGGAATGATAGGTTGAAAGATAAAGGGCAAGATATTCTCCAGAAGAAAAAAGATGCCTTATATAACCCCTTGTAAAATTTTTGCAAACATAACAATCACATTCAGGGTCAAGTGGTAAGTCATCCTCAGCATAAATTGCATTTTTTATTCTTAATTTTCCATAAGAGGTAAAAACAAGACCTGTCCTTGCATTTCTTGTTGGAAGAACACAATCAAATATATCAATACCATTTTTAACTGCAAAGAAAATATCTTCAGGATATCCAACTCCCATAAGATATCTAGGTTTTTCTTCAGGATAATAAGATAAAATTTCAGAAATAATTTTTTTTCTATCCTCTTCTGGTTCTCCTACTGCAAGCCCACCTATTCCATATCCATCAAAATCATATTCTTTAAGAATTTCAATACCCTTTTCCCTTAAATCAATATAAATACTACCCTGCCCTATTCCAAAAATTAATGGTCTTTCATTTTTGCCTTTAAAAATTTCATCAAAAAATAACTTTGACCTTTTCGCCCATTTAATTGTTAATTCTAAGGATTCCTTTGCATATTCATAAGAAACAGGATAAGGAGGACATTCATCAAGTGTCATGAAAATATCACTTCCTATATCAATTTGAATTTCTATAACCTTTTCAGGTGTAAAAAAAATTTTTCTACCATCAATATGGGATTTAAATTCAACCCCATCCTCGTTTATTTTCTTTAAATTTGAAAGGGAATAAACCTGATATCCACCTGAATCTGTAAAAATAACACCATTAAAACTCATAAATTTATGAATACCACCAAATTTTTTTATTATCTTTTCACCCGGTCTTTGATGAAGATGATAAACATTTGTTATAATTCCCTGTATTCCTATTTCCTTTAAAGAATTTGGAGGCATTGTTTTAACAGTCCCAAAGGAGGCAACAGGAAGAAAGGCGGGTGTTTCAATATATCCTGATTTTGTATATAGAATACCATATCTTGCATTTCCATCCTTTTCAAGCACCTTGAACATACATTTGAAGTATTTTTTATTTATAATTTATAATTTTAAAGTATGGAAGAAGAAAATTACAAGATTTTGAAGGAAATAGCAATAGATGAAGGAATTTTTGACTTTAAAGTTTGTAGAATAGATGATTTAAAAGAATATTTTAATTTACCTTATGAAAAAATAAAAGATTTAAAATATGGAATATCAATTGCAGTTTTTGTTCTTGAGGAAGTTTTAAACACCTTAGAAGATGGCCCAAATAGATTATATTTAAATCATTATAAAAATTTAAATTATTACCTTGATAGGGTTTCATTAAAATTATCATTTCAAATAAAAAAAATGGGCTATAAAGCATTACCAATACCTGCTTCCTCTATAGTTGATTGGGAAAAACAGACATCCTTTCTTTCCCATAAGATGATTGCAAAAAAGGCGGGAATGGGATGGATAGGAAGAAATAATTTAATAGTTCATCCAGAAAGGGGAGCAAAAATAAGGATTGCTTCAATTTTAACAGATATGCCTTTAAAAACAGATAAAGAAATTATAAAAGAATGTAAATATTGTAGAAATTGTATAGAAATATGTCCTGCAAAGGCAATTGGAGAAAGTTATAAGGACTATGATATGAAAAAATGCCTTGAAAAATTAAAGGAGTTTGCAAAAAAATATGGATTTGGAAAACAATATATATGTGGGTTATGTGTTAAGGTATGCAACGGAGAAAAATAAAACCAAACCCTGTTAAATTATTTGTAGCAGTATTTACTGCTAATATAAATCTATTTGAAGATGTAAAAAAAATTCTTGAAGAAAAATTTGGTGAAATTGATTTTGAAAGTGAAATTTTTAATTTTGATAATACAGATTATTATGAAGAAGAAATGGGTAAAAATTTAAAAAAGAAATTTTATTTTTTTAAAAATTTAATTTCTCCTGAAAAAATTGTAGATGTTAAAATTGAAGCAATGAAAATTGAAGAAAAATTTATGGAAAATGAAAAAAGAAAAATAAATATTGATCCGGGATACTTAGATTTATCTAAACTTGTTCTTTCTTCAAAAAAGGATTATTCTCATAGAATTTATCTTGGTAAAGGAGTGTATGCAGAAGTAACGCTTTTTTTTAAAAAGGGAAACTTTTACACATTCCCTTACACATATCCTGATTATAGAAGAGAAGATTATATAAGAACATTTTTAAAAGTAAGAGAAATATTAAAAAAACAGATAAAGGAGTTATTTGACAAAATTTAAAAATGAACTTAAAATTATAAACTTATTTTAGGAGAATTAAAATGAAGAATGAAACTTCCTTATTTGAGGAAGAATTTTATGAAATAACAAATATTTTAAAAAAACTTTTAGAGACAAGCAATTCTAAAACTGTTCTTTTAATAGATAAGGCAGGACAACTTATAGCTTCAGCTGGAGATACAAGAGATTTGGATTTATTGTCCTTTTCAACACTTTCAGCAGCAGATTTTGCAGCAACCTCACAGCTTGCGGAACTCATTGGAGAAAAGGAATTTTCTTCTCTTTTTCATCAGGGTGAAAAAGAAAGTATTTATATTTCAATGGTTGCAGAAAGGGTAATACTTGCTGTCCTCTTTGACCAAAGAACAACACTTGGCCTTGTTAGGGTAAGAGTAAAACATGCTTCAAATGAACTTGAAAGGGTTTTTAATAGAATATTTGAAAAGATTAAGAAACCTGTGAAGGAAGAGAAAAAATTATTTGATGAGGAATTTACAAAAGAAGCAGAAGAAGAAATTGATAAACTTTTTGGATAATTAAAATGGCTCTTATAAATTATGCTGCAAGGGAAATAAATTGTAAGATTGTTTATTATGGACCTGGACTTTCTGGAAAAACAACAAATATAAAATATATATATGAAAGGCTTTCACCAACAATTAAAGGTAAACTTGTTTCCCTTGCAACAGAACAGGAAAGAACGCTATTCTTTGATTTTCTTCCTGTTGACCTTGGAACAATTAAGGGTTTTAGGACAAGATTTCATCTATATACAACCCCCGGACAGGTTTTTTACAATGCTTCAAGAAGATTAATACTAAAAGGGGTTGATGGAATAGTTTTCGTTGCTGATTCTCAAAGGGATAGAATGGAAGAAAACATTGAAAGTCTTGAAAACATGCAGGAAAACCTTTCCTTTTACAATATGAAACTTGAAGAAATCCCTTTTATAATGCAATATAACAAAAGGGATCTTCCAAACATTGCAACTGTTGAAGAGCTTGAAAAAGCTCTTAATCCATGGAAAGTTCCATATTTTGAAGCAATAGCAACACAGGGTAAAGGTGTTTTTGAAACTTTAAAAGAAATAAGTTTAAGGGTATTGAAACATCTTTCTCAAAGAGCACCCACATAAAGTGATAAAAATAGGTGTAATAGCAACAGGTGATGATATTTTAAAGGGAATAACTTTAAACACAAATTTTAACTATATTGCAAAAAGGATAAATGAAGTTGGTGAAATTGTTTTTGAAATTTCTGTTCCTGATGATGAAGATAAAATAAATGAGGCATTAAATTTTTTAAGGAAAAAAGTTGATGGAATAATAATAATAGGGGGGCTTGGTCCAACACATGATGATAGAACAAGAGAGGGAATATCAAAATTCTTAAAAATAAAACCCTTTTTTGATGAGAATATATGGAAGGAATTAAAAAAGATTGAACCAAATCTTTTAAAGGAAAAACATTTTAAATATGCATGGAATTTTAAAGGATTTAAAACTTTGGATAATCCAAATGGAATAGCAAAGGGATATTTTTATGAAAATAAAGATTTCTTTTTATTCTCCTTACCAGGTCCTCCAAAGGAATTCATTCCAATGGTTTCAAAATTTTTATTGCCTTATTTAAAGAAAAAAACAAGAATTAAAAAAGAAGTTTTAAGGATAAGAACATTTGGAATAAAGGAAATTGAAATTATGGAAAAAATAAAGGAAAAGGAAGAAATTTTAAAGCCCTTTAGTATTTTGCCAAGATTTGAAGAGGTTGAAATTGTTCTTTATGGAAAAAAAGAGGAATTAAAAAAGAAAAAAAGAATAATAAAAAATTTGCTTAAAGATTTTATTTATTCAGATAAAGGAGAAAATATTGAAGAAGCTATTGGAAAAATTTTAAAAAAGAAAAAATTGAAGATTTCAACTGCTGAATCGTGCACAGGAGGACTCTTAGGAGATATAATAACAAAGGTTTCTGGAAGTTCCGAATATTATAAAGGTGGGATAGTTGCTTATAATGAAGATATAAAGATAAATGTTTTAGGAGTTAAAAAAGAAACAATTGAAAAATATAGTGTTTATTCAGAAGAAGTTGCAAAAGAGATGGCAGAAAATATTAGAAAAATTTTTGGAACAGATATTGGAATTGGAATAACAGGAATTGCAGGACCAAAAGGAGGAACAAAAGAAAAACCTGTAGGAACAGTTTATATGGCAATCTCTTATAAAGATAAAAATTTTTTATTCAAAAATATTTTTAAAGGTGAAAGGGAAGAAATCAAATTGAGGGCATCATACTTCGTTTTAAATAAACTTTTTAAAATTTTAAAGGAGGAGAAATGAAAAGGAAAAAGAGAAACATATTTATAATTACATTCCTTCTTGTTCTTTTATTTATATATGTTATTTTAACAGGAATTAAAAAAACATCTGTATATTACTTTACATTTGATGAATTTTATAAAAATAAAGAAAAAATTGGGGAAAAAGTTATAAGAGTAAGTGGAAATGTAATTAAAAATACAGTAAACTTTAAAGAGGGGATAGGTAGTTTTTATATAGGAAATGAAAAGGAAAATTTAAAGGTGATTTATAAGGGAGCACTTCCTGACCTAATATACCAAGATAGTGCAAAGGTTGTTGTTGAAGGTTTTTATGATAAGAATCAAAATATATTCAATGCAACATTTTTGATGACCCAATGTCCTTCAAAATATAAACCAAAAATTAAATGATAATAATTTTAATCTCCCTTTTAAAATTATTTGGAAATATTCATGGACATACATCATATTCTGATGGATGTGGAACACCTTGTGAAGCCTATGAATTTGTAAAATCAAGAAATATAAAGATTTATGGAATAACAGACCATTCACATTTACTTTCTCAAAATGAATGGGAAGATTTAATTTTTTGTTCAAATATTCATAATGATAAAAATTTTGTTGCACTCTTAGGGCAAGAAGTTGGAAAATTGAATTATTTTGGTCATATAAATTTATATGGTGAAAATTTAGAGGAAATTGTTCCTGAAAAATGTTTTTATCATCTTGATTCCCTTTATGAATATATAAAAAATAAAAATTTGATAGGAATTTTTAACCATCCTTGGAAAAATCATTTTGAAAATTTAAAGTTTAGGGAAGAATATAAGGATTATATGTGTGGAATTGAAGTAATAAATAAAGATTCAATATATGAAGATAAAGTTTTGAAAGCACTTCTAAATGGATGGGAATTATGTTTTATTGCTTCCCAAGATAATCATACATGTTTTTGGGGAATTGAAAAAAATAAAAATGGAAGAATACCATTAACATGTTTTTTAGTTGATTCCTTATCAAAAAAAGAAATTTTTGAAGCATTAAGAAAAAGGATGACCTATGCCTTTGAACTTTTTCCTGAAGATGATACAATTTATGTAGATTTTAAAATTGATAATAAATATGAAAGGAAAATTATTAAAAATATAAATGAAATAAATTTGAGTTTAAAAGTTAAGGCAAAAATCCCCTTTTTTAAAATTTTTGTGTATATTGATGAAAAAATTGATTCAATATCCTTGTATTCAAAAAATGTAGATTTTGAGAAAAAATATTATTTACAAAAGGGAAAGCATTTTTTATTCTTAAAAATTCTTCAATCAGATTTTGATAAATGCTATGTTTCACCTTTTTTTATTGAAATAAAAGATGAAAGGATAATATATCCTGAAATAATTAAAAAAAGAGATTTAAGTGGATTTAAAATTTTGCAAATAGATGGAAGATTTTGTAAGAAAACAAGAAGTGGAATTTTATTTTTAAAAAATGATAAAATACAAAAGATAATATTTATTGAATGAGAAAAATCTTTTTAATTTCAATAATTTTTGAAATATTTATTTTTTCAATGGGAATTTATTTTTATTTTAAAAGTTTAAAATATTCTGAAAAGGGAATTAAAATAAAAGGTAAAAATTTAATAAACACAATATATTCACCAATTGTAAACTCAATAAAGTTTTCAACATATATAGAAAGAGCAAATTTGAGGGAATTAAACTTGTTGATGGAGACTATAAAAGAGGGAAAATTTAGCAAGGAAAAACTATTTGAACTTGGATTTAAATTTGACCTTTTTGAAATAACGATAATTGATAGAAACAATAAAGTTATTGAATCAACAAAATATAAAAAGGGGGAAATTTTAAAAGAAGAAAAAATAATAAAAGGGATTGAAGAAAAAATAGAAGAGGATACCCTTTATTTTTTAAAGGATTTTGGGGATTTTAAAATTTTGATTTTAAAGGATTTAAGGGGAATAAAACTTTTGAAAAGGGAATATGGAGTTAAATATTTACTTGAAGAAATATCAAAAGACCCTGAAATTGATTTCTTTTTATTTCAGGCAAAAGAAGGAGTTATTTTTGGAACAAAATTACCTGAAAATTTAGAAAGAATAGAAGATGATGATTTTTTAAAAAATTGTTTAAATACAGATAGTGTATGTATTAGGGAAATTTTAAATAATGGTAAAAAATGTCTTGAATTTGCTAAATCTATTATTATTTTTGGAGAAAAAGAGGGAATTTTAAGAATTGGATTTTCAATGGATAACTATTTTTTATTTTTAAAAAATTTAAGAAATTTCCTTTTAATTTTTCTATTCTTTTTTGTGATTCTTTTTTTAACATCATTTTTTTCTTTAAAGATTTTAAAAAGAGAAAAAGAGATAAAGTTTTATGATAGAATTTTAAAAATTTTAAAAGAATATGAAAAAAGTCCTTTAATATTTGTGAAAGAAAATGGCCAAATAATTTTTGCAAATAAAAGAGGAGAAGAAATTTTAAGAGAAAAAAATATTATCAATAAAAATATTTTTGAAATTGATAAGATGGATATTTTTAAAATTAAAAAATGTAAGGAAGAGGAAAGAGAAATATTTTTTGATGAAAGGATAAATGGGAAACTATTTTCAGGAAATGTTTTTTATCTTAAAGAGGGAAAAAATAAATTTTTCTTTTCAATTTTAAAGGATGTAAGTGAAGTATTTGAAAAATTAAAGGAGGAAAAATTTTCTGATTTTTCTCAATTCCTTGCAGGTCTTGCCCATGAAATAAAAAATCCCTTAAATTTACTTTCTCTATCAATTTTTGAAATTGAGGGAAAGCTAAAAGAAGAGGAATTTTTAAAAATAAAAAATGCATATAAAGAATTGAAGGAAAAGGTTGAAGAATTTTTAATTTATTTAAAACCTTTTGACATTGAAAAAAAAGAGATAAACATTTTTGATTTATTTAAAGAAATTGAAGAAGAAAATAAGGAAATCTTAAAAAGACAGAAAATTGATTTTAAAATAGAAGGAAAAGATTTAAAAATAATTTCTGATTATAAAAAGTTAAAAAAGATATTCTCAAATATAATAAAGAATTCAATTGAAGCACAGGAAGAAGGTGGGATTATTGAAATAAAATTTGAAAAAATAAATGATAAATTAAAGGTAGAAATTTCTGATAGGGGGACAGGAATTCCTCCGGAAGATATTGATAAAATATTTTCTCCTTTTTATACAAAAAAAGAAAAGGGAACAGGTCTTGGTCTTTTCCTTGTTAAAAAACTTCTTCAAGATTTAAAGGGAGAAATTAAAATAGAATCAAAATATGGATTTGGAACAAAGGTAATAATTGAATTTTAAAGTTCAAGTTTATACGAAGAAATCAAAATAATTCCCTTTTCTTCTGCATATTTTTTTATTTCAGGTGTAAAAATGTAAGAAATGAGAACCTTGATTGATTTTTCTGAAATTTTTTCACATTTTGATATAAATTCATCAATTACCCTTTTTGAAACTCTTGACTTTACTTCCCCTATTAAAGAATATTCTTCTCCCTCTTTCCTTGCTTTACCATAAATATTTACTTCAATATATTCTCCGTCAATTTCAATATAATCTCTTTTAAGTTCTCCAATTATTTCAATATCATAATCTTTTTTAAGAATTTTTGGAAGAGATTTCATTGCTCTATCTTCAAGAACATAACCAAAGGCATAAGTAAGCCCTCCTAAATGTTCTCTTGTCTTTGCATGTTCTTCTGTAAGTTTATCTATCCTTTCTGTCAATTTTTTTATCTCCTCTTCAGTTTTTATTTGTGCCCGAGCCAATTCTTCAACCCTCTCCTCTGTCCTCTTCTGTGCCTCCGCAAGCTCCTCTAACCTCCTT
>CAZUSI010000031.1:0-7951 GCA_964623395.1 uncultured bacterium
ACTGTAACGACCTTACACCACCTCATAAATCACCTCCTCAAAGATTAATTATAAATTATAACTAATTCTATTTTAAAAGTCAAATTCATTTTAATCTTTCACTTAGAAAGAACTATAATCTTTTTTAATCTTTCTTTTTTATTTTCTTTATATCTAACAAAGGATATGCCTGATTTCATCCCTTTTATTTTCCTTCCCATTACATCGTATAAGCTAAATTCTTTATTATTAAGCAATTCTGAAAAATATTTTGTTTTTAGAATAACAGGAAATTCAATTTTTTTATCAGGTTCAAAAACATAATTTTCTTTTAATTTTACTTGTGATAAAAGTGCCTTTGAAAAATACAAGTCATTATCATCTCCATTTCTTCCATCTGTCCATTCAGCATATATGTAATTACTATCAGCAACACATATATGATATTCACCCATAAAATCAGCCCAGCTTCTAAATTCTACATCAGAAATTCTTATTGCAGGATAAAAGGTTTTTCCACTATCAGAAGAAAATCTGTACCAGAATGAAAATAAACTGTATTGATTTGTGGGCCAATCAGGAGTTGAATAGTAGGTAACATGTAAACCGCCATAGGGGTCAAAAGTTGCCCATCCTTTACACTGCCCACCTGTCATATTTTCATTTACAACAAATGGTCCTGTCCAAGTATTTCCGCCATCCTCTGATCTCATTGCAAGAATATCCCATCCATTGTATCTTGTATCAACCCATGTTATAAAGATAACATTTCCAGTTGTTGCAATTGAATTTATTGGTGCTCTATCTCCATAACTTGATTGGTAATAATAATCAGAAAGATAAAGAGGCGATGTCCAGGTCTGTCCTTTGTCATATGATTTCATATAATAAATACCGTTATTCCATACAACAACTGCAAGGTGTAAAATTTCATTTTTATCCATTGTAAGTGCAGTTATTCCAGTAGCATTGAGTATTTCCCATTGAGAAAATGACTGACCATAATTTGTGGATTTTGCAAGCCTTATCCCTGTATTTCCTGATACCTGCTGCCAAACCACATATATTTCATTCTTATTAACAACCATCCATGGTTTATCAACTCCTGAACCTGTAACCACTGTTGTATCACTCCATGTTTGCCCACCATCCCTTGAAAGGTAGTGTTTTAAAAGGGATGTTGAAAACTGAATAAGCATGTGAACATGACCGGAATCATCAATCCCTATTACGGGATCTGTATGCCATATAATTCCTGTTGAAGCATCGGTAAAAGGAACTTGAGTAAAACTTTGACCACCATTGTAGGAATAGGAAAAAGGAGCAATTGGAACAGAACCCCTTTCTGCTGTATTGCTTATCATATAAATTGAATCTTTCCAAATACTCATAGCTGTTTCACCCTGATTTAATGTATCCCATGGAACATCAGAACTTACTCTAACATTTGGAATAAATGGCGGATTAGAAAAAAGAGGAATTGAAAGAATAAGTGAAAATATGGTTTTCTTTTTCATCTTCCGCCTCCTTTTATCTTAACAGTGTTTATCTTAACAAGAAATTTACCTGGCATTTGATTTTCTATAAATAAATACATTGAAGGCATTTTATCAGGCATAAGAGACCATGGAAAATTACTGCTGTAAAAAGGTTTTAGATTTTCTAAAGGAATTTTTATTTCCTGCCACCTTTCTGATTCAGGTATATATTTTATTCCAAGAAGATAAACCCTTTTATCCTCTGAAAGCAAAAAATATCTCAACCTTAGAGTATTTTTAAGCACCTTTATTTTTATAAAAAGAGTATCACAAGTTGAAATCCTCACATTTTCTGGAATATAAAACCAAGCAGATGAAAAACCTTCTTCTTCTGGATTTCCTTTAAGAATAATCCCATCCTCTGTTTTATAGATTTCAACCTCATAATCTTCAAGTTTTCTAACTTCCGTTTTCTTATCCCTAAAATTTGTTTCCCATAAAATGAATGTTATAACCAAATATACAAAAATATTCATTTTGCCTCCTTAAAATTAATATAATTATAACCAAATTCCTTCTAAAAGTCAAATTTATTTTAATCTTTCCAAAGTTATGTATAAATTTAAAACAGAAACAGCAAGTGAAAGTGTATTCAAAAATATTCCCCAATTTATTTTAAATTTTTTGGGAACATAAATAAGATCACCTGATTTTAATTCAATATTTTCTTCTATAATTCCCTTTTTTATTATTTTATCAACATTTAATGTAAGAGAAACTGGCTTTTCCGAAGCAAATTTTACAACTTTTACTTTTTTTAAATTTGCATCAGGGGTTGGTCCTCCTGCAAGTGCTATATAATCTGTCAATTTTAATCCCCTTTGATAGGGAATTGCACCAGGTCTTAAAACTTCTCCAAAAACAGAAACTGAAGGTGATGTAGGACTTTTAACAATTATTGAGACAACCGGATGCGTAAAATAACTTTTTAATTTTTCTTTAATAACTTCTTCCGCCTCCTTTAATGTATAACCTGAAATTTTAAATTCACCTATTAATGGAAAAGATATGTTACCATTGCGCATGACAATAACTTCTCTTGAAAGTTCTTCTTCACCAAAAACAATTATTTCAAGGACATCACCAGGTTCAATTTTATATTCTTGAGAGAAAAGGGTAAATGTAAAAATTAAAATTAAGAATTTTTTCATAATAAAATTTTACAAATAGTTGATTATAAAAATCAATTTAATTTATAATTTTTGTTTGAAGATTTTATTATTCAACTGGCAGGATATAAAGCATCCACTTTCAGGTGGAGCAGAAATTTATCTTTATGAAATTTTTAAAAGAATATCAAATAGGAATGAAATAATATGGCTTGGATGTTCTCATAAAAATTTAAAAGAAGAAGATTTTTATGATAATATAAAAATTTTTAGATATGGAAAATGGGAATTTGCAAATTATTCTTTACCTTTTCTTTATTTTAAAAAAATAAAAAATAAATTTAAATTTGATATTGTAATAGAAAGTATATCAAAGGCACCTTTTTATACCCCTTTTTTCATAAATTCAAAAAAAATAATAGTTTTCATACCCCATCTTTTTGGAAAAACAATATATGAAGAAACAAATCCATTAATTGCTACATATGTTTATTTACTTGAAAAACCAGTATCAAGAATTTATAAAAATAGAAAATTTATTGTTATTTCTAATAGCACAAAAGAAGAACTTATAAAAAGGGGGATTAAGAAAGAAAATATAAAAGTTATTTTTCCAGGAATAGATGAAAAATATAAGCCAACTTTTAAAAAGCAAGAAAAACCATTAATTTTATATGTTGGAAGAATAAAAAAATATAAAAGAATTGACTATGTTTTAAAGGTTTTTAAAAGAATTTCTGAAAAAATTAAAGATGCTGATTTTTATTTGATAGGAGAAGGAGATTATAGAAAGAGATTGATGGAAATGGCAAAAGATATGGGAATTTATGAAAGGGTAAAATTTACGGGATTTTTAAAGGAAGAAGAAAAAATAGAGTTTTTGCAAAAAGGATGGGTTTTAATAAACACCTCTCCAAAAGAAGGATGGGGAATGGTAAATACAGAAGCGCAAAGGTGTGGAACTCCCTGTATTACTTTTGATTCACCAGGTTTAAGGGAAACAGTAAAGGATGGATTTAGTGGATTTATTGTAAAATATGGAAATTGGGAAGAAATGGCTGAAAAGGTTTTATATTTAATAGAGAATAAAGATTTAAGGGAAAAAATGTATAAAAATGCCTTTGAATGGTCAAAAAATTTTGAATGGGATAAATCAGCAATAGAATTTGAAAAAACATTAATTGAATTTTCAAATGTTTAATTTTTATAATTAAATTTTAATAGGGGGGAATATGAAGGAACTCTTAAAGGAAGGTGATAGAATAATTTTATTTGTTATTGATGGTGTTGGAGGACTTCCAAAAGATGGAAAAACAGAGCTTGAAGCAGCAAATACACCAAATCTTGATAAACTTGCAGAAAAAAGTGTTCTTGGACTTTTAGAACCACTTCCCCCTGGAATGACACCAGGAAGTGGTCCTGCTCATCTTTCAATTTTTGGATATGATCCATTAAAATACAATATTGGAAGAGGAGTACTTGAAGCACTTGGAATAGGTGCAAAGATTGAAAAGAATGACCTTGCAATAAGAGGGAATTTTTGCACAATAGATAAAAATGATATTATAATTGATAGAAGAGCAGGAAGAATAGAAACTGAGGAATGTAAGCGTCTTGTAGAAAAAATTTCTGAAAAAATAAAGGAAATTGAAGGAGTAAAAATAAGTTTTTATCCAGGTAAAGAACATAGGTTTGTTATTGTTTTAAGTGGTAAAAATATTTCTGATAAGATAAAAGAAACAGATCCACAAAAGGAGGGTCTAAAACCTTATGATCCAGAGCCAATTTCAAAAGAGGCAGAGTTTACATCAAAAATTTTAAATAAAATGCTAAAAGAAATAAAAAATATATTAAAGGATGAAAGGGCAAATTTCATTTTGATGAGGGGATATGCAAAACCGCCTGAAATTGAAAATTTTTATGAAAAATACTCTTTAAGAGCACTTGGAATTGCCTATTATCCCATGTATAAGGGGCTTGCAAAACTTGTTGGGATGGATACTCCTGAAAATATCAAAAGTTTTGAAGAAGGAATAGAAATTTTAAAAGAAAAACATAAGGATTATGATTTTGTATATTTACATTTTAAAGAAACTGATAAGGCAGGAGAAGATGGTGATTTTGAAAAAAAAGTTAAGGAAATTGAAAGGGTTGATAAGTATATTCCAGAAATTTTAAATTGCGATTTTAAAGTAATAGCAATTACAGGTGACCATTCAACCCCATGGAAATTAAAGTCCCATTCATGGCATCCTGTCCCTTTACTTTTATATTCTGAATATGCAGGGGTTGATGAAACAAAGAGATTTACTGAAAGGGAAGCAATAAAGGGGTATCTTGGAAAAATAAAAGGACATGAATTGATCTGGATTTTACTTGCAAATGCAAAAAGGCTCTTAAAATATGGAGCGTAAAAATGAAGGCACTTATAAGTGTTTATAATAAAGAGGGAATTGAAGAAATTGCAGGATTTTTAAAAGAAAAAGGATGGGACATATATGCATCATCAGGAACTTTAAAATATCTTTTTGAAAAAAATATTGAAGTTTATCCCTTATCTTCTCTTGGTGTAACTTCTGAAGGGCTTTGTGGTGGAAGAATTAAAACATTGCATCCAAGAATTTTTGAAAGAATACTTGCAAGAGAAGAAGATGAAATTGAAATTTTCTCAATCATAATAGTTAATCTTTATCCCTTTGAAGAAGTTTTAAAAAAAGGAGGAAATGAGGAAGAGATTATTGAAAATATTGACATTGGAGGTGTTGCCCTTATAAGGGCTGGTGTTAAAAATTATAAGAGGGTTTGTGTTGTGGTTGATCCAAAAGATTATAAAAAAATAATTGAAATTTTAAAAGAAAAAGATGAAATTCCAATAGAAGAAAAGATAAGATTTGCAAAAAAAGCAATTCTTTATACTTCCTATTATGACAGTTTAATATACAGATTTTTTGAATCAAAAATTCCTTTTGAATTTGAAGATAAACTCATTTTATCAGGTAAAAAAATTTATGATTTAAGATATGGTGAAAATCCCCATCAAAAGGGGGCAGTTTATTCATTTTTTAATGAAGATTTAAACATTTTACAAGGGAAAACACTTTCCTATAACAATTTACTTGATATAGAAACTGCATATTCTCTTGTTTCAGAATTTGAAGAACCTGCATGTGCAATAATTAAGCATGCTTCACCATGTGGTGTTGCAATTGGAGAAAATATTGTTGAAGCATTTGAAAGGGCTTACCTTTCAGATCCAATTTCTGCATATGGAGGGGTTGTTGGAATTAACAAATTATGTAAAAAGGAATTTGCAGAAGAAATTAAGGAATATTATTTTGAAGTTTTAATTGCACCAGAATTTGAAATTGAAGCACTTTCAATTTTAAAGGAAAAGAAAAATTTAAGAATTGTTGAAGCAAAATTTAAAAATTATAAATATCATTTTAGGGAATTAAAGGGATTTATAATCTTTCAAGAAAAGGATTTAAAAACATCTTTACCTAATGAATGGGAACTAAAAACATGGAGAAAACCAAAGGAAGAGGAAATTGAAGATTTAATATTTGCATGGAAAGTTGTAAAATATGTAAAATCAAATGGAATAGTTATTGCAAAGGCAAAAAGAACAATTGGAATAGGAAGTGGGCAACCATCAAGAATAGCCTCTCTTGAAATTGCAATAAATAAAGCAAAAAGTTTTGGACTTGAAACAGTTGGTGGTGTTCTTGCATCAGATGGATTTTTCCCTTTTAAGGATTCAATAGAACTTGCAGGAAAAAATGGAATAACTGCAATTGTTGCACCAGGTGGTTCTATAAGGGATAAAGAGGTTATTGAGGAAGCAGAAAAAGAAGGAATAAGTTTATTTTTTACAAAAGATAGACATTTTAGACATTGAAAAAATTTAAAATTATTAAATATATATTTGGACCACTTGCGGTTAATACATATTTAATTGCTGACCCAGATTCAGGTGAATGTTTTTGTATAGACCCTGGAGGTGAAGAAAATTTAATATTAGAAGATTTAAATAAAAGGAATTGGAAATTAAAGGGAATACTCTTAACTCATGGGCATTTTGACCATGTCGCAGGTATTCCTTATTTAAAAGAAAAAATAGATATTCCAGTTTATATTCATAAAAAGGATATTGAAATTTATAAAAGGGCACCTGATTCAATGGAAAGATATTTGGGAGTAAGAATTGAAAATCTACCTGAAATAGATTTTTATTTAGAAGAAAATCAAGAACTTTCACTTGGAAATAAAAAACTCTTTGTTTTGCATACACCTGGCCATACACCTGGAAGTGTTTGCTTTTATGGGGGTGGATGCATATTTACAGGTGATTTAATTTTTAAAGGAACAGTTGGAAGGGCAGATTTTCCGGGTGGAAGTTTTAAAGAATTAATAAAATCAATATTTGAAAAAATTTTACCACTTCCACCTGAAACAGAAATTTTCCCAGGTCATGGAGAAAATACAAATTTAAAAAATGAGATTGAAAATAATCCTTATATTAGAGAATGAAAAAATAAATTTTCATCCCAATATTCCCTTAAATAGTAATCAATCATAAAATCGTGAAGATTCTCATCCTTTGTAAAAAGAAGTTCTCCATTTATTATTTTAAATCTTAAATGAGGGTTTACTGAATTTATAATTACAATATCTACATGTTTTTTAATTTCTTTTTCTAATTTTGCTCCTATTTCAAGAATAAAATCAATTTCTTTAGAAGGCTCATAAAATTTTGAAAAAATATATATTCCAATATCTATATCGTTAAATTCTTCATCTTTTAAAAAACTACCGAATATATAAGCAAAACCAATTATTTTTTCTTTTAAAAGTATATTTTTAATTTTTTCCTTTATTTTTTCTTTTTTCATTTCTTTAAAAATTTTCCTTCAATAACTTTTATAAAATCTTCAATATCTCTTATTCCGTTTTTTATAATCTCATACACCTTTTCATCATCTACTTTTTGATACATATGAATTATTAAATTTCGGAATTTTGCCATTTTTGACAAATTATCTGCCAATTTTTCTTCAAGAATTTTATTCTTTTTCAAAATTTCAAAACATTCTGCATAAAAACTTGGTTTTATTCCAAATTTTTTTACTAAAATATGAGAACATATCGAAGAAATTGCCTCAAATGTTTTTATTATTTCATATTTTACTGCACTAATCAATTTTTTATCTTTTAAAAAATCTTTTTTGGGCATTTTCAAAAATTCTTTAAGATTTTTTACTCCTTCTTTTATATGATTTAATCTTTCATTTATAATCACACTATTTACATTTTTCATTTTTAAAT
>CAZUSI010000031.1:8051-17107 GCA_964623395.1 uncultured bacterium
ATATGATTTAATCTTTCATTTATAATCACACTATTTACATTTTTCATTTTTAAATTTAACAAAAATTATAAAGAAAAATAAAAAAATTTTCAATTTAAAATAAAAATTTTAAGCCAATTATAAATTTTCTGTATTCTTTTAAAATTTCAAGGATATCATTTTCATAAGGATTTTTTAAAAATCTTTGCTCATAAATTAAAAATGGGGCAAATTTTAAATTTTCATATTTAATTTTCCCTTCTAAAAGAAATTTTACTTTATAATCATATCTTTTAAAATGAATTGTATCCCTTTCATTTTTTGTTAAAAATTTTCTGATTTCAATTTCTGGCAAAATTTTTAAAATATAAGTATCCAGATTAAACTCTGACTTTAAAGAAATAAATGACCAGTCTTTTAAAGGGAGTGGATTAAAAGGTTTTAAATAGGAAAACTCTAAATCAAGTTTTTTAATTCCAAAGGATGTAAAATATTTTATTCCATCAAGATAGTTAAAAAATTCGGGATGGAAATTGTAATAATATATTCCAGTTTCAAAAAATTTTATTCCTGATGATATTTTAAATAATGAAAATTCAATGGGATAAGTTATTTTTTCATCTTTAATATAAACAGGACCTATAAAAAAATAGGGCTGGTAAAAAATTTTTAAAAAAATACTTTTAATATTTTTTATTAAAAAACTTAAATTTGCAAAATTTTTATATTGATTTTTATAAAATATTTTGATTTTTCCAGAAATTTCAAAATGAAAATTTTTTAAAAAATAATTTATTTGAGGATTAAATTCTAAAAAAACATCATCAATCGTTTTCACATATTTAAATTTATAATTTTTTTTACCTTCTAAAAAATAAGAAATGTCTCTTTCTGAAAATTTAAACAAATTTGAATCATATCCAGAATTTATTAAAATTGAAATTTTAAAATTTTTTTGTTTTTTTTTACATAAACTTTAACACATCCTTTGCCTTCATCTAATAAAATTTTAACAAAATTAATTCCTTGTGGAACTCCTATCTTTATCTTTTCTGCTTCACCTGGTAAAATTTCCTTATTTTCTACATAAATTGATTTTCTTGAAACTTTTGCTTTAAATTCCTTTGATAAAATTTCCTTCTCATTAATAAAAACTTTTACTATAAATCTATCATACAATCTTTCACCATCTTTATCAAAATTTCCTCTTAAATAAATATAAAGAGTTTCAGGACCTTCTATTTTAAAAATAGATGAAGTGTCTTTATCTATTTTATAATATTTATATTTTTTGCCATTTGTTAAAACAGTTATTGGAAAACCTTGATAAGGTTCTAAACCTTTTAAATTTATTTTTTTTAATTCAAAAATTTTTACATTGAAATTACCTTCAATTGTTTCTAATTTGTATTTTCCTTTTTCAAGAAAAATTTTTATTTCTTTATCTTCTCTTATTTTATAATTCTTATATTCCTTTTCATCTTTATAAATATAAAGATCCCCTTCCTTTCCTATTTTTTTTACATAAATTTTTATTGACTTTGGTTCTTTAATTTCAAAATAAACTGGATTTTCCTTTTTTAGATTTTCATTTTTTAATTTGATTTCAATTTCTTCCCAATAGGGAAAAAGAAAAGATATTGGAAAAAGAATTAAAATTATTTTTCTCATACTCCTTCCTCCTTTTTAGAATAAATTATACCAAATTTAAAAAATAAAAATAAAATAAGAAGAAAAATAAAAAGCTCAGTAAAAATCAAAGGGATTGAATATTTTTCCTCAAAAAACAATGAACCTTCACCAGGTGGAGGCATAAAGGCAGGAGAAATTGGCATATTGTATTTTTTTGCAATTGAAATAATATTGTGTAAACTTAAAACAGGAACACCCTTTTCTAAAAATCTTATTATTACTCCTTTAACAGGCAATTTATTAAAATCTATTTTTCTATCGTAAGGTGAATTTATTCCTGATTTTAAATAATATAGAATTTCACTAATACCAAAATCTGCTACATTTTCACCTATAGTAACAAATAATTTTATATTACCATTTGAAATGCTATCATAAATTTTTATTCTTTTTTCAATTGAATTTTGAAGAGAATTTTCACTTATAAAAATTTTTATATCATTTCTTTTAATTGCCTCTTTTAAAATTTCTCTACCTTCTTCTTCAAGACCTATTCCAACATCATTTCCTCCTCCAATTGATGCTGCAACAGTTTTATTTTTTATTATTTTATTTTTATAAAGAAAATCTTCCATATCAAGATATGTCCAAAAAGGAATATTTGCACCCCATCCTGAAGAACTTAAAGATGTAATTATTATTGGTCTAAGACCCAATTTTTCTGCAGCGATAATAAGAGAAATATTTAAGGCAGGAAAAGAACCTGTTATACTTAAACCTATATAATCTCCTTTTTTTAAGTTTAATTTTTTAAAAATTTCAATAAATAAAGCAGAAAAATTTGGATTTATACTTGTCAATTTAATACCAATTTCTCCTTCTTCGGTTGTTATTAAAGAATTTCTTAAACCTATAAGACCTGTTTTTCCGGGATCATTTATAGAATCTATTTCTCCTCCTCTTTTAATAAATTCCTCTTTTAAAATTTCAAATGCTTTATATGTTAAAGAGGATGCCTCCTTTTTTATCTTATAATATTTAGCAGGTTTTTTTATCAATGTCTTTTTTTGTATAAAGAAAAATAAAAAGGAAATAAAGAATAAAATAATAAAATCATAATTTTTTAATCTTCTTTTAAAAATCATTTAAAATACAGGATTTCCCCAATTTATTATTATAACTATATATCTTATTAAGACACAAATTAAAAAAAGTGTTGATAGTGTTGGAATTATTCCCTGCCTATCCATCCAATAGGCCAATAGCCCGGGAATTATAAAACCAAATGCCCTTATCATTATTGCAATTTCACCAATAGGTGTTTTAGCAATCATTTTTGTTAATTCAGAAAAAAGAAAACCTAAAAGACAAGTTACAAGGAGTCTTCTTCTTCCATAAAGTAATGAAAAATTTGATATAATTTTAAGTAAAATTAAGGTTATAAAACTTGCAATTAAAGTTCCAATTAAAAGATCCGGCTTGTCAAGGATAAAGGCAATATAACCTGGAACAACAAGCCCACCTGCCATAAATCCCATAATTTCTGATGAAAAAAGAGTTAGTATAAGACCTATTGCAATTGATTCTGCAAGTATCATATTTTTGCCTTCTTTTTAAAAATTTCCCTTATTTTACTTCCAAGACCAACAATATTACCAATTCCCATACACATAATTTCATCCCCTAAATTTAAAATCTCATTAAAAACTTCAAAAGGAGAAGGATTTGAAAAAGTTATTATTCTTTCCTTTTCAACTAATTTTTTTATAAGATTTCTTTTAACTATAAGAGAATGCTCACCACAAATTACATAATAATCTGCTTTCATTCTATCTCCAAGATATTTTAAAAATGATTCTGTTCTTGATGCCCTATCACTTCTTAAAACAAAAATTATTACTTTTATCTTTTTATCTTTTGAAAATTTATTCCATAAAAGTAATGTTGATTCAGGGTCATTTGCAGCAAATGCACTGTAAAATTCTATGATTTTCCCATTTTCTTCTATTACATATCTTTCAAGAACACCTGGGTCAGGTCTAACATTATACATGCTCTCAAGTGCATCCTCTTTTTTTATTCCAAAATATTCACATACAGCGCAGGCAATTGCTACATTTTCCTTATGCTCTATATAATTAAATTTTTTCAATATTTCCTCATTTATCCATGAAGAATCCACATAAAAAACTTCGGTATTTCTTTTTTCTCCTTCTTTCTTAATTATGTCAAAATATTTTTCTTCAGTAGTAAATGCAACACCATTTTTTGGAAGAGATAAGCAAAGATTCTTAGCAACATCAAGAATAGTTGGACCCATAACATCAAGATGATCTTCCCTTACATTTGTTATAACTCCAACATTACTTTTTATTATTTTTTCTTCAAAAACTTTTATATATTCAGGGGTTATTGCCATACATTCTGTTATAAAAAAATTTGCCCCAATTTCTGCTGCTTTTTCTATAATTCTTAATTGTTCAATTATATTTGGTTTCCCAAGTCTTATAACAGGAACTTCTTTTCCATCAGGGAATATAAATCTTGGAACTGTCCCTGTTGTTTTTGCAACAACAATATTGTTTTTATCTCTCTTTAATCCCTGATATATGAGTCTCGTTGTTGATGATTTTCCCCTTGTTCCATTTATATGAATTCTATTTTTTATTTTTTCCAGATTTTTTAAATGTTTTTGATAACGAAGAATTTCAACAGTTAAATAGGTTCCAAGAGAAAATAAACTTGCAGTTAAAAGACTCATTTTATTAAAATTATTTTTTGCTTTTTAATATAATTTTTGTTTTTAAAAACTCCAAAATAAATTCCCTTTGATAAATTTAAATGTATTTCCTTTTTGTAAAATCCGGGGAAAAGATTTTTAAATATAAAATTTTTTACTTTCCTGCCCGATTTATCATAAATGTAAAATTCTGGAGAAGAAATTTTTTCTTTTATCCAGAAAATAAGATTTATTTTATTATCTGCAAAATTTTTTAAAATAT
The DNA here is from genome assembly GCA_964623395.1 of uncultured bacterium. Lineage (GTDB taxonomy): Bacteria > Hydrothermota > Hydrothermia > Hydrothermales > Hydrothermaceae > JBDRZD01. Next base: position 12,665 of record CAZUSI010000031.1, read on the forward strand.
AGGCATCATTTGGAAATGTATCATAAACAAAAGGATATAATTTTACAAGAATTTCTTTATTTTCCTTTTCCTTTAAATCAAAATCTATTATTTTTTTCTTATACCCTTCCTTTTCTATTTCAAGAGTATAATTACCTGGTTTTAATATTCTAAAAATATCACCATTTTTTGACCTTGTAAAGTGTTTTATTTCAGGAAGAGTGTCAAATTGAGTTATTCTGCAACTTGCAGAAAGAGGGTTTCCTGTTATTGAATCTCTTACTAAAACTTTTATTATATTATAAGATGTTCTTCTTAAAAGATAATAAACACCTCTTAAATTGTAATCAACAATTTTTTGAATTCTATAAGAGGGGGGAATAGTTGTATCTGAAACCTCAACTAAGAAGGCAAATGTTCCATGATTTGTATATGCCCAATTTCTAAAAAGCCCACCTGTTCTTCTACTTGTTACTATTGGTATATAAGAACCACTTGAATCATCCTTTAATATATTAAAGGCAAAACTATCAGCAACCTCTTTTATAAAAATATAATCAGGACATAGATTTGCACCATCTCTCCAAGGATAATATACAACTTCACCCATACCTGTCCTTGCACTATGATAACTTACAGCAATAACAAAATTTTCCCTTTCAAATAAATCCCTTATACTTTGGGTTTCTGGTTCCGAAAAGGGGTAAGGACCTCTATAATATTCACTTGTATCAATACTTGAACCCGCATTTTCCCAAAAATAATCATAATTTCTATTTAAATCAACCCCATCTCCCCTCCCTTCTTTCCCACAGTGATAATCAAATATCCCATTTTTATTATTATCTTTTTTATTCTTCCTCCATACTTCACATATTCCATCTGTAACTAAATTATGTCCATCTGGATTAAGACATGGAATTATATATATTTCGTTGTTATTAACAAAATTTGTAATCTTCTCATCTTTACCATAAAAATCTAATAATCTTTTAACGAGTTCAAGGCATATTTCAAGACCAAGAACCTCTTCTGCATGATGAACACCTATAAATAAAATTGGTGGTTCTGCTTCATCAATATTTACATTATCAGAAATTTTAACGAGAATGATTGGATTCGAATCAACTTCTGTGAAATTTAAAATTTCCATTTTTGCAATATCTTTATAAATTGGAATTATTGAATCAAGAAATTTTTTTGCTTCTTCAAAAGTATGATATTCAGGAGGGATTAAAAGTAAATTAAAAAATAAAAGAAAATTCATTTTAAGATTATAACTTTTTTTCTTCCCTCCTTAAAATTCAAAAAGTAAATGCCTTTTTTAAAGTTTTTTATAAATAATTTTCTTCCTGTAATATCAAAATAACCAAATGAAGAATAATTTATCTTAATTTTTTTAAAATTTTCATTTATATTTACATTTATCCATGTATTTCCTCCATCATGGGTAAAAAATATTGCATCTTGCCCTGATGCAACACCATAAAGTGTATCAAGAAAATCTATATCAAAAAGTGTTTTTGCATTACCAACATTTTGAAGTATCCATGTATTTCCACCATCCTCTGTTTTTATTATTGTTCCAAATCTTCCACATGCCCAACCTTTATTTTCATCAACAAAATGAACTGCTCTTAAATAATAACCAGGAGGATTTATCTGTATCCAGTTTGCTCCTCCATCAATAGTTTTAAAAATAACAGATGAAATTGTATCATCACTTCCTCCAACAACAATTCCTCTATTTTCATCAAAAAACCATAAATCAAGTAAATCATATCCATTTACTTCAAAGATTGTATCCCATGTAATCCCTCCATCAATTGATTTTGCCACATATTGGGGAATACCAAAGGTATCGGGGAGAGCAGAACATATAAAACCTATTTGTGTATTTATAAAATGTATTCCATAAAAATCTATTCCCATAAATGGAGTAAAGATTGTTTGCCATGTATTTCCACCATCTGATGTAATACATACAATTGCATCTCCTGCAGATGCATAGCCATGAAATTGATCAAGAAATTGTAATCTTGATATCCATTTTGTCTCACCAAATCTCTGTCTTATCCATGTAAAACCACCATCTTCTGTATGCCTTATTTCTCCCCCTATTCCACCTGTCCATCCCTTTAAAGAATCTATAAAGAATATGTCAAAAAATCCCCATAATGTCCCTGGATCAATATTGATCCAATTTAAACCCTCATCTTCTGTATACATTATAAATGCAGAATCATAAGCAGCAACCCATGCCTCTCCTGGTTTAAAACCATAATCACAAGCTCTATAATTGTAACTGATTAAAATAAAAAGAATTTTCAACATTTTTATCTCCTTTTAAAATTTTATCAATTTATAAGTAATGTATTTCCCTGCTTTTAAAACTATAAAATAAATACCTGATTTTTTTAAATTAAGTTTAAATTCATGATTTCCTGAATTTAAGTCCCCCTTATAAATTTTTTCTATTTCCCTTCCACTTGCATCAAAAATGCTAAGTTCTGTTTCCATTTTTGAAGGTAAATTCAAAAGAATTTTTATATCTTTATTTAAAATATTTTGATAAACTTTAAAAGAAAATTTATTTTCCTCTTTTGTTTTCTCTTGAGATTCAACAGAATAACAATGAAAACCTCTTATTCTGTGAATATATCCTCTTGTTACAGAATGTGGCTCTGCTATCCAATAATCTCCTGTATTAGGAACAAATTCAATCCCCCTTATATTTATACTGAATTTTATTTTTCTTCCTGTTGGTGAATAATTTGTTCTGTTCCATTCATAGATATATGTGCTATCAAAATTACCCTGTGTTAAAAATATTCTAACATTAATAAGTGTTCCATTATCGCCCAATTTATCAAGAGCAATTCCTCTTACTCCACCACCAGGATAAGGCAATGAATATGTTCCTATTATACCACCATTTGATGGATTAACTTTATAAATTGTATTTGTGTTATATTCACTTATCCACAAAAATTCTCCATCAAAACATAAACCTCCTGCATCTTGTGCTGGTGCTGGAAATTGCCCAATTATCTGCCCATTTAAATTTATCTTATAAATATAATTTGTTCCTCTATTATTAACCCATAAGGCATTAGAATTTTGGTCAAAACTCAATTCATAAACATCTGTACCACCTGGTGCAGGAATTGATGTTATATAATTTCCGTTATAGGGATTTACTTTATAAATATAAGGATTATTATAATCTGCTATCCAAAGACCTGAACCATCAAAAGCAATTCCTGTTATCCATCCACCAAGAGGCATTTGTTCAGGAACCTGGAATGTTTGAATAATTGCTCCAGGTGGAATTCCCATTTTTATTAAATAACTTTTCTTATAGAAGGAACTATCAATTATTATCTTTAAAGAACATGGAAATTCTTCATAACAGGAAACACTTAAATCCGCTTTCATCAAAAATGGATCATTTATATTTATTTTTGTTGATTCTGGTTCAATTGTTCCATAATAGGCAACTGAATCAATCACATAAAGTAAAGGTGAAAGGGATTTTAAAACTACTTTAACATTATTTGCAATAGCCGTTCCTGTATTTTTTAAAAATAAAAGGAATTTAACAGTTTCACCGGGTTCCCATAAATTGTTTCCATTTCCAATTGGCTCGCTATCTGAAATTGAATCCCTAATAATTTCTAAATGAGAGGCATTTACAAATAAATTTAAACTATAATTCCATGTATCTCCAATAACATCATAAAAAATCATGTTTAAGGGGATTTGATACCCATTTGTGCATGAAGGAGATACATAAAAGGAAAAGGCAGAGGAATCAAATTTTATGCTATCTGGCATTATATCTCCAAAATAGGCAAGTGAATCAATTAAATTTATTAAATCTGAATTAATCCTTGCTTTTCCATATACTGAATTTGCAGTTTGATTTCCTGTATTTTTTACACCTATCCCAATTGTAATATTTTCTCCTGGATTTATTCTCCCATCACCATTTTCATCAAATATTATATGATTGTAATAACTTATGTAAGGACCTTGTGGATTTAAAACATAAATTTCACCTTCCCATGGGACATAGTTAAATTTTGTAACGGTTATATAAAGGGTGCAAGGAGATAATTGGGGTATATTAAAGGTTACCTTTCCATTTTGGTCTGTTTCATCTAAAAGATAAATTAAATCATTTTTATGAGTTATGCAAACCCTTGCCTTATAAACGGGCTGTAAAGTATTTGAATTTTTAACATTTACTTCTAAATTAAAGGGGGAAGGAATTGGATTTTGATAGCTTACTAAAAAGAAGCTTGGTGCTTTTGTCCATATATTTAATTCTGGGTCTCCTAAAAGTTGCCATGATTTTACTTCACTTATGTTACCTGTTGAATCCAAAACTTGTTTTTTACCTGCCTTAAATGCTTCCCCAAGAATAAATACAGAATCTAAATATATTTTTTTGAAAAATCC
>CAZUSI010000032.1:0-16949 GCA_964623395.1 uncultured bacterium
AAAAATGGCAAAGGTTATAATAATTATGGGTTCAAAAAAGGATTTTGAATGGGCAAAAAAAATTAAAGATGCTTTAAATAAATTTGGAATTGAAAGTAAAATAAGAATAGGTTCAGCACATAAAACACCTTTAAAATGTTATGAAATTTTAAAAGAATATGAGAAGGAAGATTTTATAGTTTTTATTACTGTTGCAGGTAAAAGTGATGCTTTAAGTGGTTTTGTAGATGCAAATACCCATTTCCCTGTTATTGCATGTCCTCCATATAGTGAAAAATTTTCTGGAATTGATATATTTTCAACCCTTAGAATGCCGCAAGGTGTAGCACCAACACTTGTTCTTGAACCTGAAAATGCAGCACTTGCAGCAGCAAAGATTTTAGGTCTTTATGATAAAAATATAAGGGAAAAAGTTAAAGAATATCAGAAAAAAATTAAAGAGGAATTAGAAAAAGATGATAAGGAGATACAAGAATGGGAAGTGTAAAAGATTTAGAAATTTTAGAAATGCCAATTTCTTTAAATTTTGGTAGGGCAAGATTTATATTTTCAGATAGATATTCAGTATTTGATTGGGGAGAAATGCCCGACCATATCCCCTTTAAAGGTGAGGCAACCCTTTTACTTGCCTCATATTTTTTTGAAAAAATTGAAGAAAATGGAATTCCAACCCATTATATAGGACTTTTAGAAGAAAATAAAATTAAAAAACTTTCAGAACTTAAAAATAGAACAAATATAATGGAAATTAAATTTTTGCGCGTTATAAGACCTATTTTTAAAGAAAACAAATATGATTATTCAGCTTATAAAAATGAAAGGGGAAATTTTTTAATACCCCTTGAAGTTATTTATAGGAATTATTTACCAGAAGGTAGTAGCATTTTTAAAAGATTAAAAGAGGGTTTAATAAAACCTAAGGATATTGGCTTAGATAAAGAGCCATTTCCAGGTCAAAAATTAGAAAGACCAATAATTGATGTTTCCACAAAACTTGAGAATCCTGATAGATATTTGACATGGGAAGAGGCAAAGGAAATTTCAGGATTAAGTTATGATGAAATAGAAGAAATGAAAAGAATAACAAATAAAATAAATGAACTTATAACTTATGAATTTTCAAAAATAGGTTTAATAAATGAAGACGGAAAAATAGAATTTGGTTTTGATGGTAATCGCAATTTGATGGTTGTTGATGTAGTTGGAACATTAGATGAATGTCGTTTTAAATATGAAGGAATACCTGTGAGTAAAGAAATAGCAAGAATATATTATAGAAATACGGATTGGTATAAAGAGATAGAAGAGGTTAAGAAAAAATATAAGGAGAACTGGAAAAAAATGTGTAAATTATCTCCAGAGCCTTTACCAGAAAGATTAAAAATTTTAATTTCCCAAGTTTATTGTGCCTGCACAAATGAGATTACTCAAAGAGAATGGTTTAAAGGGATACCTCCATTAAAAGAGATATTGAAAGAGATTAAAGAAATACTTAAACTATAAAAATTTATCCAAAAATTAGTTCTTTTTCTTTTACTTGCAGTTCCCACAATTTTGAATAAAGTCCTTTCCTTTCAAGAAGCTCTTCATGTTTTCCCATTTCAACAATTTTTCCTTTATGTAAAACAATTATTTTATCACAGTCCTTAATTGTTGATAATCTATGTGCTATTATTAAAGATGTGCTATTTTTTAAAAGTTCTTTTATTCCTTTTTGTATTAAATTTTCTGTATAAGAATCAACAGAAGAAGTTGGTTCATCAAGAATAAGTATTTCTGGCTCAAAATATATTGCTCTTGCAAAGGAAAGGAGTTGCCTTTCACCTTGTGATAAATTTTTCCCCCTTTCAATTATTTCCTCAAAATAGTTATTTTTTCTTCTTTTAATAAATTCATCAAGATAAACCCTTCTTGCACTCTCCTTAACTTTTTCAAAAGATGGTTTTTCTTCCCTTAAAGTTATATTTTCTATGAAATTTCCTGAAAATATGAATACATCTTGAAGAACAAGTGCTATCCTTTTTCTCAACTTATAAGTATCCCATTCTCTTATATCAAGACCATCAACAATTATTTTTCCTTTTTGTATTGGATAAAATTTTAAGATTGCTGAAATAAGCGTTGTTTTACCAGCACCAGTAGGACCAACAATTGCTACTTTTTCATAAGGTGAAACTTTAAAGGAAACACCCTTTAAAACCCAATCACCTTCATCATATTTTAACCATACATCCTCAAATACTATTTCCCCTTTTCTTTCTAAAATTTCCTTTTTGCCTTTATCTTCTTCCTTTTCCTCTAATATTAAACTTATTCTTTCTGCACCTGCCAATGCTGATTGTAATATGTTATATTTTTCTGATAAATCAATTATTGGTCTGAAAAGCATTTCAAGATAATATAAAAAAGCAGCAAGGGAACCAAGTGTAAAAGAACCTCTTATTATTCCCCATCCACCAAAAAATATTAATATTGCAATTGCAAATGCCCTTATAAAATCTATTATAGGTCTAAATATTGCAAATACAAATAATTGTCTCATATTTGCTTTAAATAACCCTTCATTTATATTTTTAAATTTTTTAAAACTATTTTCTTCCTGATTATAAATTTGAATTACATTTATTGCTGAAAGTGTTTCAGAAGTATATGCATTTAAACTTGCAAGTTTTCTTCTTACTTCCCTATATGCATCCCTTACTTTTTTTCTAAATATTTCTGTTGCAATTGCTATAAATGGTGTTAAAAGAAGTATGCTTATTCCTATTTGAAAATTCATCTTTAATATTATTATGCTTATTCCTATAATTAAAATCGCATCTTTAAAAAAGTAAATTAAAACAGATGTAAAAAATTCATTTAATGTGGAAACATCATTTGTTACTCTTGTTGTAAGACGACCTGTTGGATTTTTATCAAAAAAGGAAACTGGTAATCTTAAAATGTGTGAAAATAAATCCATTCTTATATCAACTGCTATTTTTTGTCCTGTATATTCAAGCAAAACCATGTGTAAATATGTAAAAATTCCAAGGAGAAATAATATTAAAAGATAAATAATTGCAATTCTTTTAATTCCATTTATGTCTTTTTCTCTTATTTTTAAGATTTTTAAAGGTGGCAAATTTTTTATATCTTCATATCTTATAAAATTTCCTTCTTCTGTTTTAATATAAACTCCCTTTTCTAAAATCCCCCTTTTTTCATAAAATTTCAATTCATAAGAGGACAAATCCCTTTTTTTAATAATATATTTTCCTTCTTCTAATTTTATCTTCTCTCCTTTAAATTCTTTTAAAAATTTCTTTTCTAAATCAAAATTTTCCTTGAAATTCAAAACTACATAAGGTGGAACAATGTATTCATCAATTGCTGTTTTTGTTAAATATGGCAATGTTAAATCAAATATTGTTGTAAAGATAAGTAAAATAAAAACTATGAATATTATTTTAAGATAAGGTTTTTTAACATATTTTAAAAGTTTTTTAAAAATTCTTATATCATGTGTTCCCTTTAATTTTTCTTCTTCAAGAAAATCAAAATTTCTCATTTTGTTATTTCTATTAATGCTGATTGTATTTCATATACTTTTTTGTAAAATCCATCCTTTTTTATAAGTTCTTCATGGTTTCCAATATCTTCAATTTCACCATCAACTAAAACTATAATTCTATCAAGATTTTTTAAAACAGATGTTCTGTATGAAATTATTATTCCAGTTTTACCCTTTAAATATTCCTTTAAATTATTTATTATTTTTTCTTCTGTTTCACTATCTACTTGTGAAAGTGCATCATCAAGAATAAATATTGATGGATTTATAAGGAATGCCCTTGAAAGTGCTATTCTCTGTTTTTGACCACCTGAAAGCGTTATCCCCCTTTCACCAACAATTGTATCAAATTTATCAGGAAAAAGATTTATTTCATCATAAATTTCAGCAAGAATTGCTGCTTTTATTATTTCCTCTTCCCTTGCATAAGGATTTGTAAAAGCAATATTTTCATTTATCTTTCCTGAAAATATAACTGCTTCTTGTGGTAATAAAAATATTTCCCTTCTTAAATCTTCTAAATTGTATTTCCTTATATCTATTCCATCTATAAAAATTGTATTTTCTGGTGGCTCAATTATTCTTAAAAATAAATTAACAAGTGTTGTTTTACCACTTCCTATTTTCCCAAGAATTCCTACTTTTTCTCCTGGATTTATTTTAAAAGATATATTTTTTAAAGCTGGTTTTTTCTCATTTGGATAATAAAAAGTTAAATTTTTTACTTCAATTCCTCCCTTAAATTTTTTAATTCTAATAAAATTTGGTAAATTTTTTATTAATGGTTTTTCTTTTAATAATTCATTTATTCTATCCATTGAAGCAGCCCCTCTTTGAAATATGTTTGTTACCCATCCAATTGCCATCATTGGCCATATCATAAATTCTATATATGAGACAAATGCAACAAATGAGCCAAGAGATATTTCATTTAATATTACTTTTTTACCACCAATAAAAATTAATAAAACAAGTGAGATTCCAGAAATAAGAGTTATTAATGGCATAAAAGCACCCCATAAATATGCAAGGTTCATATTTCTTTTAAAAAATAATTCATTCCCCTTATAAAAAATTTTTTCTTCTTCCTTTTCCTTAACAAATGCCTTTATTACTTTAATTCCTGAAAATGCTTCCTGTGCAATTTCTGAAAGATATGAAAATCCTTCTTGAACTTTTCTAAAAAGATGATGTATTTTACTTCCAAATAAAAGCATTATTATTGAAAGGATAGGTAATGGTATTAAAACATAAAGGGTTAAAGATGGGCTTATCTTTAACATAAAGAAAAGAGAAAATAAAAACATTATTAAAAAATCAGCAGCACCAACAATTCCCATTCCAAGTGCCATTCTTATTGCTTCAAGGTCATTTGTTGAATGAGCCATAATATCACCAACTTTTTTCTTTTGATAAAAATAAAAATCAAGGATTAAAAGATTTTTGTAAAGTTTTTCCCTTATTTCCTTTTCAATTTCTCTTGCACTTCCCATTATGAAATATCTCCAGAAATATCTAAAAAAAGCAGTTAATAGGGCAAGGAAAATTATTATAAGAAAATGGAAGAAAAGGATTTTTAAATTCATAATTTCTTCAATTAATTTATCAATTGCACTTCTTATAACAAGGGGAACAAAAAGCTGTGACAAATCAACAATAAAAAGGGCTAAAATACCTAAGAAAATTTTAAATTTCCATTTCCATAAATATTTTAAAAGTTCCTTCATTTTATAGGGCTTCTAAATAGATATTTTCAACATCCTGAATTTCTATCTTATCAAAACCAAAATCAGGAAAATTTTTTTTCAAGAATTCATATTCCTTTACAAAATCTTTTATTTCATTTTCTTTTATCCCAAAATCTTTTAAACTTTTATTAAATCCAATATCTTTTAAATAATTTTTAAAAAATTCCTCAATATCTTCTCCAAAAATTTTTTCAAATCTTTTAAAATTTTCAGTAAATCTTTTCTTAACAATTTTTATAAATGGTATGAGTAAAAGGCAAAGACCTTCTGGATGCGAAATGTTGTCATAAAATCCTGATAAAATATGTTCAAGCCAATGCATTATTGCAAATCCACCAATTCCCCTTGTAGGTATTCCCGATAGGGCAAGTGAAGAAAAATAACATATATTTTCTCTTGCTTCATCATCATTATTTTCCTTTATCCTTAATATCATTTCAATTACACCCTTTATTAAAATTTTTCCAAAATTGTATTGTAAATATCCATATTCCTCTGATGTGAGAATTGGTTCAAGAACATGTGTTATTATATCAATGCTTCCCATTGAAAGGTATGAAAAATTTAAATATTTTGTAAAGTTTGGATCAACTATTGAAATTTTTGGATATGTAACTTCGCTTCTAAAAAACCATTTTCTTTTTTCATCTAAATTTGTTATAACACCACCTGGATTGTATTCTGAACCTGATGCAGGAATTGTTGGAACTAAAATAGTTGGCAAAGCATCATTTATTTCCTTTTTAAACATCATGTAATCCCATATACTTCCTTTATTTTTTGCCATAACTGCAATACCTTTTGAAGCATCACATACACTTCCTCCACCTATTCCTATTATAAAATCACATTTCTCCTTTTTTAAAATTTTTGCACCTTCATCAACTTCATATGTTTTTGGATTTGGTGTAACATTATCATAATGGAAAAAATCAATTCCTTCTTTTTTAAGGTCTTGAATTATTTTATCAAAAATCCCCTTTTCCTTTAAAAATTTTTTACCTGTAACAATAAATGCTCTTTTACCAATCTCTTTTGCCTTTTTAGGAAGTAAATCAATTGAATTCCATCCAAAATAATATTTTGTTGGAAGATATAAAGAGAAATTTCTCATTTATTAAAGATTTCTTTAATTTTTGAAAGAGGAGATTTTTCCTGAGTTTCGCATGTGCACTCTTCTTTATTTTTATTTTTTCCACATATAGGGCATAAACCTTTACAATCTTCTTTACATAAAGGTTTCATAGGAATTGAAAGCAAAATAAGTTCTCTTACAATTCCAATTAAGTTTAAAACTGTTTCTTCAAGATAAATCGTATTTATGTCATCTTCGCTTATTTCTATCTCTTTTTTATTTAAAAGTCTATCCTTTCCAAGTTTTACATGATAAAATCCTCTTTCTTCAAAATCTTTTTCAAAATTTTCAAGGCATCTTGCACATTCCAAAATTATTTTTGATTTAACATTTAAATTTAAAAAATATTCAAGTCTTGACTTTGTTATTTCACCATAGACATTAAAATACTTAACTTTAAACTTCTCATTTTCTAACTCAAGTATATTTCCCTTTTCTCTTCCAAAATCAAAACTATTTTTCCCTTCCTTTAAATCTTTTAAGTTTATTTCCATTTTTCATTTCCTTCCCCCTCCTTTTTTAAAGATTTATACCCATCCTCTTAATTTCATTGCTTCTATAACTTTTTTAACAGAAACAAGATATGCAGCAAGTCTTGGATGAACCTTTCTTGATTCATATTCCTCATAAGTTTCATAAAAGGCTTTTGTCATTTTCTTATCAAGTCTTTCATGAACTTCTTCAAGGCTCCAATAATAACCACCTATATTTTGAACCCATTCAAAATAAGAAACTGTTACTCCACCTGCATTTGCAAGAAAGTCAGGAATAACAAATTTTTTGTTTTCATGAAGAATTTTATCTGCTTCTGGTGTTGTAGGCCCATTTGCAAGTTCAAGAATTATTTTTGCCTTAATTTTATCAGCATTCTTTTCAGTTATAACATTTTCTAAAGCAGCAGGAATTAAAACATCAACATCAAGTTCAAGAAGTTCTTCATTTGTTATTTTATCTGCTCCTTTAAAACCACAAACTGTTCCTGTTTCATTTTTAAATTTACTAACTTCTTTAAAGGAAAGCCCTTTTTTATTTAAAATTCCACCCTTTGAATCACTTACTGCAATTACCTTTGAACCAAAAAGTTCTTCAACAAGTTTATGGGCAAACTGTCCTGCATTTCCATATCCTTGAATTGCAATTTTTGCCTTTGATAGATCAATTCCAAGTACTTTTGCTGCTTCTCTTAAAGTATACATTCCACCTCTTGCTGTTGCATCATCTCTACCTAAGGAACCACCAATTGGAATGGGTTTTCCAGTTATAATTCCAGGAGCATTATATTGCACTATTTTTGAATATTCATCCATCATCCATGCCATTATTTGTGGATCCGTATAGACATCAGGTGCAGGTATATCCTTATCAGGACTTATTATTTGTGCTATTGCCCTTATATATCCCCTTGCAAGTCTTTCCTTTTCACCTTTTGACATCTCTTTTGGATTGCATATAATTCCTCCTTTTCCTCCTCCATAAGGTAAATCAACTATTGCTGTTTTCCATGTCATCCACATTGCAAGTGCCCTCACTGTATCAATTGTTTCTTCAGGATGCCACCTTATTCCACCTTTTGTTGGTCCTCTTGCATCGTTGTGTTGAACTCTAAACCCTTTAAATACTTTTACAGAACCATCATCCATTCTTACAGGTATTAGGACATGAAATTCCCTTAGTGGTTCCCTTAATATCATATGTTCTGGTGTTCCTTCTATTCCGAGAACTTTTGCTGCTTCATCAAGTTGTTCCTGTGCAATTTTAAAGGGATTCAATTTTTCCATAAAACCTCCTTTTTAAAACTAATTTATTATAATGTAATCCAATGTTCTCTATCAAGTGCCCTGTATTCTATTGCTTCTGCTACATGATTTGGTTTTATCTCTTCACTTTCCTCTAAATCTGCAATTGTTCTTGAAATCTTTAAAATTCTTATATATGCCCTTGCAGAAAGATTTAACTTTTCCATTGCATCCTTTAAAAGATTTTCACTCTCTTTTGAAATATTTATATATTTTTTAATATGTTTTTGTTTCATATGGGCATTAAAATAAATACCTTTTTCATTTTTAAATCTTTCCATTTGAATTTTCCTTGCCCTTTCAACCCTTTCCCTTATTTTTTCTGAACTTTCTTCTTCTTTTTTAGATGAAATTTCTGAATAACTTATTGGTGGAATTTCAATATGTATATCAATTCTATCAAGAAGTGGTCCTGATATTTTTGATAAATATCTTCTTATTTGAGAGGGTGTGCATGTGCATTCTTTTTCAGGATGTGTTAAGTATCCACAGGGACATGGATTCATTGAGGCAAGCAGTATAAATCTTGCAGGAAATACAACTTGCGATTTTGCTCTTCCTATTGAAACAAAACCATCTTCAAGTGGTTGTCTTAAAACTTCAAGAGCACTTCTTGAAAATTCTGTAAATTCATCAAGAAATAAAACACCATTATGGGCAAGTGAGACCTCACCTGGCTTTGGAATATGACCACCACCTATAAGTCCTATATCAGAAATTGTATGATGGGGTGCTCTAAATGGTCTTGTTGTTATAATTGGTTTATCAGGTGGAAGGCGACCTGCACATGAATATATTTTTGTTGTTTCAAGTGCTTCATCTATTGTCATTTTAGGTAAAATTGTTGGGAATCTTCTTGCAAGCATTGTTTTTCCTGCACCTGGTGGTCCTATAAATAAAACATTGTGTCCCCCACTTGCAGAAACCTCAAGAGCCCTTTTTGCTGCCTTTTGCCCTTTAACTTCTGAAAAATCAACATCATAAATTGATAAATCAGAAAATAATTTTTCCTTATCAAATTCAAATTTTTCAATTTTCCTTTCACCTTTTATAAATTCAATTGCTTCAATTAAGGAATTAACAGGATAAACTGATATCCCATCAACAATTGATGCCTCCTTTGCATTTTCATAAGGGAGAATTACTTCTTTTATTCCCTTTTCCTTTAATAAAATTGCAATTGGTAAAATTCCCTTTATCCCCCTTAATTTTCCATCAAGAGAAAGTTCACCAAGAAAAACCTTTCCCTTTAAAAGATCAGGTTCAAAATATCCTGATGCACATATTATTCCAAGTGCAATTGGAAGGTCAAGCCCTGTCCCCTCTTTTCTTAAATCAGCAGGGGCAAGATTTATTGTAATTTTTTTAAAAGGTAAAGAAAAACCTGAATTTCTTATACTAGTTAATACCCTTTCTTTACTTTCCTTAACCATTGTTTCAGGAAGACCAACAAGTGAAAAGGAAGGGAGCCCTTTTGAAAGGTCAACTTCAACATCAACAAGTATTCCTTCAATTCCAATATATGTTGCTGATTTTAATTTTGCAAGCATTTATTCCTCCCTGAAAGCATCTTCAATATGTTCAATTGTTATTTCTTCATCATTAAAATTTATTGATATTACATCAAATCTTACATCTTTTTTATTGGTTAAATTTTTTGATTCAAGATAAATTTTTGCGCTTTCAATTATATTTTTCTTCTTTTTAAAATCAACTGTTTCATATCCTTTTATATCTTCTCCCTTTTTACTCCTTACTTCAATAAATATAAGGACATTGTTTTTTTCAGCAATTATATCAATTTCTCCTTTTTTTGTATAAAAATTCCTTTCAATTATTTTATATTTATTTCTTTTTAAGTATTCTTCCGCAATTAACTCAAAAAATCCTCCCTTTTCTTTTTTATCCATTTTAAATTTCAACTATTTCCTCTTCTTTTTTTTCAACATCTATTATAACAAATGTTCCTTTTCCTGTTAAATACCCACATACTTCACCAGGATTTATGAAAATTGTTTTATTCTTTTTAATATAAATTCTATGTGTATGACCAAATAGAACATAATCAACATCAAAATTTATTTTTTCAAAATCAAAAAGGGAATGAAATAGCAGAAATTTTTTTTGATAAACTTCAAAAAATTTTGGTTGTTCATATATTTCCCAGTTATATATTTCAAATATTTTTGAAAGCAAAACCTTATCACCATCATTATTTCCAAAAACACCTATCATTTTTCCAGAATATAAATCCCTTATCTTCCTTATTGTAAAAGGAGCAACATAATCACCAAGATGAAAAACTAATTCTATTTTTTCTTCACTTATTTTTTTAAAGACATTTTCAACCTTGGGAAGATTATCATGTGTGTCAGCAAGAACTGCTATTTTCATTTTTTATACTTTTCAATTATCTTTTTTAAATCATCTGGAATTCTTATTGGTTTTAAATTTTTACAAGTGGTGCAATGTCTTGTATATCCTCTTGCAACAATTTCATTTCCCCTTAAAATTTCATATTCAAATTTAAAGGAAGTATTTTTCACTTCGCTTATCCAACAATTAACTATTATTTCATCTTCATAAAAAATTGGTGAATTGTATTTGCAATAGGCTTCAACAACAGGTAAAAATATTCCCTTTTTTTCAAATTCACTATAAGGTTTGCCTTCACTTTTTAAAAGCGCTGTCCTTGCTGCTTCAAAATAAACAAAATAATTGGCATAATATACAATTCCCATTTGATCCGTTTCAGAATATCTTACAAATGTTTTAAATTGAAACATTAAAGGTTAAATCCAAACCTCCTTAATGCTTCTTTACCTTCAGGAGTAATTCTTTCAGGTGTCCAGGGTGGATTAAAAGTGAATTCAACTTCACAATCTTCTATTCCTTCTATCTCTTTAACTTTTCTTTCAACTTCACTTTTTATAAAATGATATATTGGGCATCCTGGAGCAGTTAGTGTCATCAAAATATGTGCTTTATTTCCCTCAAGTTTTATATCGTATATAAGTCCAAGGTCGTATATGTTTATAGGAATTTCAGGATCATATATATTTTTTAAAATTTCTATGATTTTTTCTTTCATTTTATAAAAAAACGGAGAGGGTGGGATTTGAACCCACGGCCCCGCTTTTGGCGGAGCAGTCGCTTAGCAAGCGACCGCCTTAGACCGCTCGGCCACCTCTCCTTTTAACGGAGGGTGAGGGACTCGAACCCCCAATCCCGCTTGAAGCGGGATACCGGATTTCAAATCCGGCGCCTTAGCCAATTCGGCCAACCCTCCATTTTTAGTTTATAATTATATCAAAAATTAATTCCAATTCCAAAATTGGAATAATATTTATTACGAGAAGAAAATTTAAAAGGTCCTCTTATATTTGCAATGAAATAATTATTTTTAAAGGAATTTAATTTAAGAGATAAAATTAAATAAGTAGTATCTCTTCTTTCTCTTAAATATCCACCAATTTCAAATTTTTTAAGATTTAAATAAATTCCTCCTCCTAAGGAATTCACATAATCAATTCCAGAAGAAGGAGAATCAAAAAAATGAATTGAAGGAAATAAAAGATTATGAAAATTTAAATTAAGAGAAATGCCAGGATAAGGGAAAAACATCCTTTTATAATCAAATACTCTAAAATTAAAAATATTTATTCCTAAATCAATATTCACTTTTAAATTTTCCCTTGAAGCATCTATAAATGTTATTCCTGTATAAATACAATACCTCAATTCTTTTATTCTTTTACCTTTTTCAAATAATGAATCCTCATTTTCTTTCTCGTACCAGTAATAAAATTTTTTATAATTATAAAAAGAAGGTTTGAATCCAAATTTTGTGTCAATATTTTTATTCCTTATTTTCAATCTTTGCCTTGTTAAAAGATGAAAATCATAAATTTCTCCCTTTTCCTCAATTGTTTTATAACCAGCACAGGTTGAATAAGTATTTGTATATTTATAATATCCTACTGTGCCTTCAATTTTTTTCAATTCTAAGGAATTTAAAAATAATAGAAATATTAAGAGATAATTTTTCCTCATATTTTAATTATATTTTATAAAATTATGCAATTTCAATAAAAAAACTGTATAATTTAACTCTATGAAAAATTTTAAAAGGTTTATTTCAAAGAATTTTGAAATTTATTATATTAAAATAGGTGAATTTAAACTTGATGGTGGTTCAATGTTTGGGATAGTTCCAAAAACAATATGGGAAAAATTTTATGAACCAGACCAAAAAAATAGAATTTTATTATCACAAAATGTTTTAATAATTTTTTCAAAAAATTTTAAATTTTTAATTGAACCTGGATGTGGAAACAAATGGGATGAAAAAAGAAAGGAAATATTTGAATTTAAAGGAGGAATTGAAAATTTTGATTATTTTGATTTAAAAAAAATAAATTATGTTAGTTTTACACATCTTCATTTTGACCATGCAGGGGGAGCAACAAGAATTTTTGAAAATAAAATAGTTCCAACATTTGAAAATGCCATTTATTTAATAAGAAAAGAAGAGATTGAAGATGCATTAAATCCAAATGAAAGGACAAGAGCAAGTTATTTAAAGGAAGATTTTTTACCGATAATTGAAAGTAAAAAATTTATAGAAATAAAAGAGGATGGAGAAATAATTGAAGGGATAAAGGTTATAAGAACAGGTGGTCATACAAGAGGTCATATAATATTTTTGATTGATGGTAAATTTTTATTTTTTGGTGATTTGGTTCCAACTTCAAGACATATTCATCTTCCTTATATTATGGCTTATGATAATTTTCCAATTGAAACCCTTTTAAAAAGAAAAGAAATTTATGAATATTGTATTGAAAATAAAATACAGGTATTTTTTCCTCATGATATTGAGTTAAAAACAGGGTATATAAGATTTGAAGATAAAAAGTTTTTTTTAGATGAAATTTCTTAAACTTTCAAAAAATGTAAAGGCACTTGGATTTGTTTCCCTTTTTAATGATATTGCATCTGAAATGATAAATCCATTACTTCCAATATTTATAACAAGTGTTTTAAAAGCAGGAACAATTGCACTTGGATTTATAGAAGGAGTTGCAGAGGCAACAAATTCCTTTTTAAAACTCTTTTCAGGGATAATTTCCGATAAAATTAAAAGGAAAAAGCCATTTATTTTTTCTGGATATTTAATTGCATCAATTTCAAGACCTTTAATTGGCATAACAAATTCATGGCTTTTGGTTTTATTTTTAAAATTTCTTGATAGATTTGGAAAAGGAATAAGAACATCTCCGAGGGATGCACTTTTATCTTTATCTGTTTCAAAAAATGAAACAGGGATTGCTTTTGGATTTCAAAGGGCAATGGATCATCTTGGTGCTCTTATAGGACCAATTTTTGCCTTTTTACTTTTAAACATTTTTGATTTAAGAAAAGTATTTTTAATTTCTTTAATTCCAGGAATTATTTCGGTTTTCATTTTAATTTATTTTGTAAAGGAAAAAATAGGGGATGAAAAATCAAAATTTTATTTTAAGGGAAAATTTGCAAAAAAATTTTATTTATTAATTTTCATTTTCTTTTTATTTAACCTTGGAAATTCATCAGATTCTTTTTTAATTTTAAAGGCAAATAAAGAAGGAATTAAGGTTTTATATCTTCCAATTTTATGGAGTTTATTTCATTTTGTAAAATCAATATTTTCTATTCCATTTGGTGCCTTATCTGATAAAATTGGAAGAAAAAAAGTTATTGCATTAGGTTGGCTAATATATTCAATAACCTATTTCTTTTTTGCTTTTGCAAAATCCCTTCAATTTTTTATTTTCTTATTTTTATTCTATGGTCTTTATTTTGCATTTTCTGAGGGAAGTGAAAGAGCACTTATTTCTGATTATTCTGATAAAGAATATAAAGGTAGTGCTTATGGAATTTATCATTTTGCACAAGGTATAGCCCTTTTTCTTTCCTCCTTTATTTTTGGAATATTATGGAATTATTATGGTCCTAAAATTCCTTTTTTATTCGGTTCCTTTATTTCCTTTTTATCCCTTATTTTACTTTTAATTTTCCTCTAAACTTCTGCCTCTTTCTTTACCTCCTTTATCTTTGGCACTTCTCCTTCTGCTACTACTTCTCCATATGGTGTCCATACATGTGCTTTTCCAACAATTTTATATGCTGCTGTGAATTCTGTTAATTGAGCAACAAGGACTTCACCATTTGAAAGTATTTCTGTATGGAGGACTTTTGTTTCTCTTCCCCTTGTAAGCCCCATCACCCTTACACCATTTTCTTTTGCCTTTATTATTATGTATGGATTTTGATTTAGGTATTCATTTCTTCTTTGTATATTCTCTTTCTGTTCAAGCATTTTTTACCTCCTCTTTAAACACCTCAAAATTTTCATCAATAAATTTTTTTAATTCAGAAATTGCCCTTTCAGAAATAAATTTTCTTTTCTCCATCTTATCCTTAATTTTTGGAACATCTTCAAAAATACCAACATTTACATTCATTGGTTGAAAATTTTCCTTATTAAATGATGTTATATAATTTATTAATGCACCTATTGCTGTATATTTTGGAAATATAATAGTTTTTTTATTATTTAATCTTAAAAAGGCATTTATTCCAGCCAAAAGCCCACCTGCTGCTGCTTCCACATAACCTTCTGTTCCTATTATTTGTCCTGCAAAGAAAATATTTTCATTCTTCTTTAAAGATAAATCAGGGTTTAAAAGTTTTGGTGAATTTATATAAATATTTTTATGGACCTTTCCATACCTTAAAAATTCAGCATTTTCAAGACCAGGTATCATTCTGAAAATTCTTTCCTGCTCCTTTATTTTTAATTTGGTTTGAAAACCAACAAGTGAATACATGGTTCTTTCCTTATTTTCAGGTCTTAATTGAACCACTGCAAATGGTTTTTTATCTAAAATTTTTTCAAAACCACATGGTTTTAAAGGGCCACATCTCATTGTCTCGTATCCCCTTTTTGCCATAACCTCAATTGGAAGGCATCCTTCAAAATATGGAATATTTTCAAATTCCTTTTCCTCATGAATTTCTGCCTTTAAAATTTCCTCATAAAATTTTTTATATTCTTCCTCTGTCATTATTGCATTCAAATAAGAATCATCTATACCAAATCTATCTCCTTTAAAAAGTTTTTCCATATTAAGGGAATCTGCACTTAAAATTGGTGAAACAGCATCATAAAAATATAAAAATTCTTCACCAAGATAATCTTTTAATTTATTTGCGAATTCTTCTGATGTTAAAGGACCTGTTGCAATAATACATATACCATCAGGAATTTCCTTTACTTCTTCTCTTACTATTTCTATATTTTTATTTTCCATAAGCTTTGAAGTTATATATTTTGAAAAAATTTCTCTATCAACAGTAAGTGCTTTACCACCATCAATTGATGAATATTTTGCTGCTTCAATTATAATTGAGCCAAGAATCTCAAGTTCTTTCTTTAAAAGACCATGTGGGTGAGTAATTTCTTTTGATTTTAATGAGTTTGAGCAAACAAGTTCTGCAAAAAATTCTGTTTTATGGGCAGGTGTCATTTTAACTGGTCTTTGCTCATAAAGAATAACCTTTCCTCCTCTTTTTGCTATCTGCCATGCTGCTTCAGAACCTGCTATTCCTCCCCCTATTACTTTTACTTGCACCTTATCCCCTCTTCTGTAACTATGCAATCTACAAGTTCTAATGGAATGCTTTCAAAATAATAATCATCAAGTTTAAGATGTTTTAAATTGTCTGATATTTTTAAAGTTGAGGAAAGTAAATAGGATTTTACACCAAATTCCTGCGAAAGTGTTAAAATTATTCTTGTTCCAACTTTATTATAAAAACCGTCATCATAAATCGCATCTGCTCCAATAAAAACTCCATTGACCTCTTCAAGTGCTCTTATAACATGTGTATCTGGTATTCTTTCAACTTCAAAATCATATTTTTTCAAATCCTTTTCTGTTTTTTTCCCTTCTTCTCCAGGATATGAATCAGTGCATATTATTTTTTTAATATTTACTTTATCTTTTATATTTTTTAAAGTTCTTATAACTGTTGAAGAATTTGAATGTGTTAATATCTTTAAATCCTTTGGTAAAATTTTTAAAAGGTTCTCAGAAATTTTTGGGATTGCACTTTCTATTTTCAAAATAAGTTTATCCGTTATATTTTTTACATCGTCATTTTCTTTTGCAAATATTTCCATTGCCTTATAGAAAACAGCCATTTGGGGTTTTGCCTCAATTACTCTTTGCAATGCAGTCAAAATTTCTTCCTTTTCAATCTTAACATTTAATTTCTTTATTTCCTTTAAAAAATTAAAAAGAAGTTCTTCAGAACCAGCAGTTAAATTTCTTGAAATTTTAAAAATTACTTTTTCAAGCATTATTTCTTAAAGCGGGAGACGGGAGTCGAACCCGCAACCCCCAGCTTGGAAGGCTGGTGCTCTTCCCATTGAGCTACTCCCGCATAATGGAGGGGGAGGGATTCGAACCCCCGAAGGCATACGCCAGCAGATTTACAGTCTGCCCCCGTTGTCCACTTGGGTACCCCTCCGAAAAAGCCGGCGGAGGGCTTTGAACCCCCGACCTGGTGATTACAAATCACCTGCTCTACCATCTGAGCTACGCCGGCAAATAAGTTTATTATTATACAAAATTTAAAAAAATAAGTCAAATAATTGTATAATTCCATAA
>CAZUSI010000033.1:0-16573 GCA_964623395.1 uncultured bacterium
AGATTAAGGAGGTGTTAAACCATACCTCTCATAATTTTTCCTTATAAAGTCCTTCCATTCATCAGGAACAGCATCTTCTGCATATATTGCCTGAACAGGACAAACAGATTCACATGCTCCACAATCAATACATACAGAAGGATTTATATATAACTGATCAACTGCTTCATATTCAGGTTCATCTTTTCTTGGATGAATTGCATCAACAGGACAAACTTCTACACATGCAGTATCCTTAACCCCTATACATGGCTGACATATTATATAAGCCATCCTTACCTCCTTTCAAAATTTTTTCTTACAATTTTTACAAATTCCATAAAGAATGATTGCATAGTTTTTTATTTCAAAATTTTTATCAATTTTATTTATAAATTTTTCAAAAATCTCTTTGTCTTCAATTTCAAAATCTATTATATTTTCACAGTTTATACAATAAAAATGTAAATGGGGAATAGTATAAGGATCATAATGACCTTTACCATCAGGAAAATCAATTCTTAATAACATTCCCTTTTTTTCTAAAAGTTCGAGTGTTTGATAAACTGTTGCAATTGAGATTTCAGGCATTTTCTCCTTAGCTTTTAAATATATTTTTTCTGCTGAAGGATGAGTTCTATCATTTAAAACAAGTTCTGCTATAAGCCTTCTTTGGGGTGTAATTTTAACTTTATTTTCTCTCAGAAAATTTATTATATTATTTTTTTTCATAATTTTAAGTTTATTATACTTTATAAAAAATAAAAAAGTCAATTGACTTCCCTATTTTTATATTTTTATAATTTAATTATGAGCATTCAATTTATAATAAAAGAGACATTAAAGGGTTTAAAGGTGAATTTGAGAATGGGATTTGTAAGTATTTTAATAAATTCTTTTTCCCTTTTTGTATTTTTCTTTTTTCTTATATTAACTTTGAATGGATTTAATTTAATGAAAAAAGCATCTTCAAATATAGAAATGGATATTTATCTTAAAAAAGACATCCCTTTTGAATTTAAAAAAATTTTTTATGAAACAATTAAAAATTATGCAGGTGTAAAAAGAATAGAGGTTATTTCGCCTTCTGAAGCAAAAAAAATATTTTCAGAATCTTTCCCGGAATACTCATCTCTTTTAGAACTTTTTGAAGATGAAATTTTTCCTGAAAGAATTGTTTTAATTCTAAAACCTGATTATTTGTTTTTTTCTTATAATAGTTTAAAGAAAAATATAGAAAAATTTGAATTTGTTGATGAAATTATATTTGGAGAAGAATGGATTTTACCCTTTTCAAAATTTTTAATCTTTTTAATCTTTGTTGACATTTTTTTACTTGTTCTTCTTTTTTTCCTTCTTGGTATTGTAATAGTTCAAGCATTAAGAATTACTATTTTAACAAGGAAAGATGTTATAAAACTTTTAGAAATAATGGGTGCATCTGAAAATATTATAAAAGGGCCATTTATTATGGAAGGATGTTTTTATGGGATAATAGGCGGAATAATTGCTTCCTTCTTTTTGTTTTTAATTAATATTTTTATAGAAAAATATTTCAACATAATTCTTATAAATCAAAAAATTTTTTTAATTTTACCTATTCTATCAGGAATTTTAATGAGTTTAATATCTTCTTTTATTGCGATATCAAAAAGGGAAAAGGAAATATGGGGAGCATCCTTTTAATAATTATTTTATGCTTTAATGGAAATTTAAAAACATATAAAGAGAAACTTGATTCCCTTAATAAAGAACTTGATAAATTAAGAAAGGAAAAATTTGAAATTGAAAGAAAGAAAATAAGTATTATAAGTGCACTTGAAAAAATAAATCAAGAAGAGGAAATCCTTAATGAAATTATTTCAAAAATAGAAAAACAAGTAGAATTCATGGAAATGGAAAAATTGAAAAAAGAGGAATCTCTAAATAGAATTAAAAAATACATTGAAGAATCAAAAAATGAAATTAAAAAAAGTATTATTTTTTTGTATAAAAGAGGCAAATTTTCTCCTTTAAATTTGATTTTATATTCCCGTTCCCCTTATACTTTTTATTCAGGAATGAAAGCACTTAATTTGAAATTACAAAGAGAAAAAATGGTTCTTGATAAAGGAATTGATTTTTTAAAAGAAATTACCACAAGGATTGAAACTTTAAAAATAAGAGAAAAAAATTTAAAAATTCTTAAGGATGATTTTGAAGAAAGGAAAAAAGAGCTTTCAGAAATTAAAATTGAAAAAGAGAAATTTTTATCAGAGATAAAAAAAGATGAAAAGAAGAGAGAAAAACTCATTTCTGAATTAAAGGAAAATATTGAAAGATTAAATAAAATTATTAAGGAAATTGAAAAGAAAATTTTTGCAAAAGAATTTTCTTATGAAATTCCGAAGAAAAATTTTTTATGGCCAATAAATGGAAAAATTCATAATTATTTTGGAACAATATGGCATCCTATTTATAAAACAAAAATTAAAAATAATGGAATTGATATATTATCAGAAATTGGAAGTAATGTGAGGGCTGCTGAAAGTGGAATTGTTGAATATGCGGATGAATTTCTTGGTTATGGAAAATTAATTATAATAAATCATACAGATGGCTTTTTTACTGTTTATGGAAATTTAAAGGAAATATTTGTTTATGTAGGAAAACCTGTATCAAAAGGGGAAATTCTTGGAACGCTTGGAAAAGACATAATTGAGGATTTACCACTTCTTCATTTTGAAATAAGATATGGTGGAAAACCAGTTGATCCTTTATATTTTTTAAAGGAAATATTTTAATATGAAAGATTATTATGAAATTTTAGGTGTAAAAAAGGATGCAAGTTTTGAAGAAATAAGAAAAGCATATTTAAGTTTATGTAAAAAATTCCATCCTGATAAATTTAAAAGAATTGGAAAAGAAGAATATGAAAGGGCATTAAAAGAATTTACATTGATTAATGAAGCATTTGATATTCTTTCTAATCCTTTAAAAAGGGAAGAATATGATAAAAAAATAGAAGAGGGAAAAATTTATACTCCTTACGAAACGAGTTTTAAGGCACATGCTTTAGGTGCCTTTAAAATTGGAAAGGAAGAACTTGAAAAGGGAAATAATGCAAGAGCAATTCAGTATTTTAAAACAGCAATAAGACTTAATCCAGAAGAAGATTTATTTAAAGCATATCTTGCAAATGCTTATTTAAAGGATGGAAGAAGTAAAGAAGAAATTTTAGGAATTCTTATGAAAATATATTCAAGAAAAAATTCAATTAAGAATTGGGAAACAGCGTATATATCAGCAAAGGTTTTTCATGAAATAGGAGAGGAAAATAAAGCATTTGAATTAGTGGAGATCGCAAATAAACTCCAACCGGGAAGTTATAGAGTAAAATTACTTTATGAAGAGATAAATAAAAATTTAAAAAAGGGAATATTCAAGTTTTTTAAATTTTGATATTCCTCATTCTTATATTTAACTTTTTTACTCATTCCTATTTTAAAAGAGAATCACTTTTTATAGATTCCCTATATTTTTATAAGAAAAAAATAAAAGAGACGATATTTAAAGAAAAAATTTTGAATTTTGAAATTAATAAAAAGGATACATTTTTTATTTTTAAAAATAAAATGTTTAAAGAATTAAAAAGGGGGATTAAAGAAAGGGATTATTATAAATATGTTTATGAAAAGGATAAAGTTTTTTATTTGCTTTATCTTTTTAAAAATGAGGAGTTTGAAAAAATATATAATATACTTGAAAATAAAGAGATTAAAAAAGACGAAGAATACATCATTTATCTTCTTACTTCTTTAAAGTTAAAAAAAGAACCTTGTCTTTTGGGAGAAGAAAATTTTATAAATTCCCCTTATTTTCCCTATATAATTTATCTAAATTCTTTATTTCTTTTCAAAAATAAAAAATATGATAAAGTTATTGAAAATTTGGAGAAAATAAATAATTATGAAAATTTAAAAGAGGATATAGAATTTTTAAAGGCACTTTCAAATTTTAATAAATACAAAAAAGTAAATGAAATAGAAAATTTTCTTGAAAAATATCCTGAAAGTTTTTATAAGGATACCCTTTATTTTATCCTTTCAAGTTATTATTACAATGATAAAAAATATAAAGAAGCAAAAAAATATATTGAGAAAATTTTAGAAAAAAAGAAATTTTATAAGGATGCAATAGAAATTTATATAGAAATTGAGTCAATAGTTGGTGAAGAGTGTGATAGTTTTTTAAAAATTTATGAAAAGGAATTCGGTAAAGATGAAAATTTTAAGGAAATTTTAAGGAAAGCAATTTTCAATTTATATGGAAGAAAAAAATATAAAGAGGTTATTGAAATATATGAAAATTGGGGGGAATTTGTTAAGATAAAAGCTTTTCCCTTATATATTTCTTCTCTATTAAAAGAAAAGCAAATAGAAAAGGCTTTAAAAATAATTAAGGATGAGGATAATGAATATTTAAAAGGGATTGGATATTTCAAAATTGGAGAAAATTATGAATATGAAAAAAATTATGATAAAGCAATATTTTTTTACAAAAATTCTTTAAAATATATAAAGGATGAAAACATTTACCTAAAAAAACTCCTTCTTGAAGTAAAAACTAAAAGGATAAAGAGTTTAGAAACTGCTTATAAGATATTTCTAAAAAAATTTCCCCAAAGTGAAAAAAAATATGAGATATTAAAGGAAATATTTGAGGAGAAAATTAAGGAAGGGAAAAAAGAGGAAGCTTTTAATTATCAAAAAGAAATATTTAAGATAAAAAAGGATAAAGATGAACTTGAAAAACTTTTAAAAATTGCAATTCAAATAAAAAATTATGAATTAATTGATTCCTTATATGAAAATTTGGAGGAAAATTTAAAAGAAGTTTTAATTTTTTATAAAATTTTTATTTTATACAAAATTAAAAAAGACCCCTTTTCTGCACTTGAAATATTAAATAAGATTCCTGAAAGGGAAGAAAAAACAAAGTACACAAGAGGAATAAAATACCTTTCAGCAGAAATTTATAAAATACTTGGAAAAATAAATGAAGCAGAAAATATATTAGAAGATATAATTGATGAAGAAGATACGATTTCCTTTAAAGGAATTTTATTACTTTATGAAATTTATAAAGAAAAAGGAGAAATTAAAAAAATGGAAGAACTTTGTGCAAAAACTTCATTTAGATGGGAAGATGAAAAAAGGGGACATATTCTTTTTAGATTAGCAGAGACGAAGGAATTAAAAGGGGAAAATGAAGAAGCAAAAAAAATATATCTTTTATCAGCAGAATATCTATTCACCTCTTATGATTCTTTATCTCTTTCCCTTTATAGAGCGGGTTCATTAACAGATTTAAAAGAAGAAAAAAGAGCACTTTTAGAAAGGGCAAAAGGAGTTGCAAGAAATCCCTTTTTAAAAGAAAAAATAGAAAAGGATTTAATTGACTTAAAATAAAATTTAATTTTATAATTAATTTCTTATGGAAGAATTTAAATTTTCAGAAATTGAAGAAGCAATTGAGGATATAAAGAAAGGAAAAATAGTAATAGTTGTTGATGATGAAGAAAGGGAGAATGAAGGAGATATGATTGTTGCAGCAGAGAAAGTAACACCTCAAATAATAAACTTTATGGCAAAAAATGCAAGGGGGCTCATTTGTCTTTCTTTAACAAAGAAAAGATGTGAAGAACTTGGAATACCTGATTTTACAATGATTTCACCAAATACATCAAAGATGGGGACGCCTTTTTGTGCCCCAATTGATGCAAAAGAAGGAATAACAACTGGCTCATCTGCATTTGATAGGGCTAAAACAATAAAAGTGGCAATATCCCCTGATACAAAACCGGAAGATATTGCAATACCCGGTCATGTTTATACATTAAAGGCACATGAAGGAGGAGTTTTAAGAAGGGCTGGACATACAGAAGCTGCTGTTGACCTTGCTCGTCTTGCAGGATGTTATCCAGCAGGAGTTCTATGTGAAATAATGGATGAAAATGGTGAAATGGCAAGGCTTCCAAAGCTTTTTGAAATTGCAAAAAAATTTGACCTTAAAGTGATTACAATAAAAGATTTGATAAAATATAGAATAAAAAGGGAAAAACTTGTAAGAAGGGATGCTGAGACAATTCTTCCAACTCCTTATGGTGAATTTAAATTAATTGTATATGAAGATATAATTGATAAGGAAATACATCTTGCACTTGTAAAAGGGGAAGTTTATGGCAAAAAAAATGTTCTTGTAAGGGTTCATTCTCAATGCCTTACAGGAGACATATTCCATTCATTAAGATGTGATTGTGGAGATCAGTTAAAACTTGCATTGCAAAAAATAAATGAAGAGGGTGAAGGTGTTGTTGTTTATATGAGACAAGAAGGAAGAGGAATAGGACTTTTAAATAAATTGAGGGCTTATGCTTTGCAGGATAAAGGTTATGATACTGTTGAAGCAAATAAAATTTTAGGTTTCCCTCCTGATTTAAGAGATTATGGTATAGGGGCTCAAATACTTGTTGACCTTGGACTTTCTTCAATAAGACTTATGACAAATAATCCTTCAAAAATTGTTGGGCTTGAAGGATATGGAATAACAATAACAGAAAGAATACCACTTAATACAAATCCAAGAAAAGAAAATATAGAATATTTAAAGACAAAAAGAGATAAATTGGGTCATATGATTGATAATTTAAAGGAGATAAAATGAAAGAATATAAAGGAATCTTAAGGGCTGATAAATATAAAATAGGGATTGTAATTTCAAGGTTTAACGATTTCATAACAAAAAGAATTTTGGAAGGAGCAATAAATGCTTTAAAAAGATACGGAGCAAAAGAGGAAAACATAGAAGTTTATTGGGTTCCTGGTTCCTTTGAAATTCCTTTTATTTTAAAAGAAATTGCACAAAAAGATTATGATGGACTTATTGCAATCGGATGCATTATAAGAGGAGATACACCACATTTTGAATACATTGCAAATGAAGTTTTCAAATTAATTCAAAAAATTATGTATGAATACAAAAAACCAATAGGACTTGGAATTTTAACTGTTGAAGATATGGAGCAGGCAATTGAAAGAAGTGGTGGAAAAATGGGAAATAAAGGTGAAGAAGCCGCAGAAGCAGTTATTGAACTTTTAAATCTTAAAGAATTAATATAAATTGAATAAAATTCTTATTAAAAATATAAACATTGTTGAGCCTATTGATGGTATAAAAGAAAATTTTGATATTTTGATTGAAGGTGAATATATAAAGGGGGTAGAAAGAAATATAGTTTCAGAAAATTCATTAATAATTGATGGAAAAGGTAAATATGCTTTTCCTGGATTTATAGATTTACATACTCATTTAAGGGAACCAGGATTTGAAGATAAAGAAGATATAGAAAGTGGCTCATTGGCAGGAGTTCATGGTGGATTTGTGGCATTATGCTGTATGCCAAATACAAATCCCCCTCTTGATAATGCAGGTCTTATAAGATATATTAAGGAAAGAAGTAAGGCATGCGGAATCCTTGATGTCTATCCAATAGGAACAATAACGAAAGAAAGGAAAGGGGAAAGTTTAAGTGAAATAGGGGATATGGTGGAGGCAGGAGCAGTAGCAATATCAGATGATGGAAATTGGGTTACAAATTCTCTTTTAATGAGAATGGCATTAGAATATTCTATTACATTTGATATACCTGTTATTTCTCATTGTGAAGATGAATTTCTTGTAAAATATGGCTCTGCTCATGAAAATTCAGAAACAATTATAAGGGGAATTTATGGAAGACCAAAAGAGGCAGAAATAATAGCAATTTTTAGAGATGTAACACTCGCAAAAAAAACAAAAGGGAAACTTCATATTGCTCATGTTACAGCAAAAGAAGGTTTAGAAATTATTAAAAGAGCAAAAGAAGAAGGAGTTAATGTAACTTGTGAAGTAACCCCCCATCATATTTCTTTAACATTTGAAAGTATATTAAATTATGATCCAGAAGCAAAAGTTTATCCACCATTAAGAGAAGAAGAGGATAGAATTGCACTTATTGAAGGAATAAAATCAGGAACTGTTGATTTTCTTGCAACAGACCATGCCCCCCATTTAAAGTTTGAAAAAGAAATGGAATTTGAAATTGCACCACCCGGTATTTCCGGTCTTGAAACTGCTTTTTCAATTTATTATGAAAATTTAGTTTTAAAAAATAATTTACCTTTAAAAAATTTATCAATTTTACTTTCTTATAATCCAGCAAAATTTTTAAAACTTGAAAAAAATGGAAGAATTAAAGAGGGATTTTATGCTTCAATAGTAATTGCTGATCTTAATAAAAAATGGATTTGTGACCCTAAAAATTTTTATTCAAAAGGTAAAAATACACCTTTTAAAGGAAAGGAAATGATAGGTAAAATTTTGTATACATTTGTAAAGGGGAAAATGTTTTGTTTTGAATATGAATTAAAAAAGGAAGAAAAAAATGAGAGAAAAAATTGAAAAAATTGCAAACTATTTAATTAAAAATTTCGAAGGAGATGAAATTCAAGTTACCATTATTTTTGAAAATAACAATTTAACAAGATTTTATGAGTCAAAAATACATCAAAATATAAGCATTAAAGGATTCAATGTTTTTCTTTCAGGAAGAATTGGTAAAAAATTCGGAATTTATTCATTTACAGATTTAAATGAAGAAAAACTAAAAGAATATCTTAAAAAACTTAAAGAAACAGTTTTAAATTCTAAGGAAATAGAAGAATTGGATGGATTTGCCTCGCCTTCTAAAATAGAGGAAATTGATACATGTGATGAATATACTTATAATTTTTCTGAATTTGAAAGGGTTAGAATAGTTGAAAAAATTTTAAAAAAATTGAAGGAAGAAAAAGCATATGGAATAGTTAGCACAGGTGGAAGTGAAATTTATATATTTAATTCAAGGGGAATTAATCTTTATAAAAAACAAAGTGATGCCCATATTACAATAACTTTATGGAAAAAAGATCTCTCAGGATGGGCTGAAGGTCATTCAAGGAATATAAAAAATATTGATCCAGAATTTTTAGTTGAAAGAGCAAAAAAGAAAGTAGATTTTAAAGAAGAAAAGAGTGAAATAGAACCTGGTGAATATACTGCAATACTTGAATTTCCAGCAGTTGGAGATGTGTTAAGTTTTATGGGATGGGTAGGATTTAGTGCAAAATCTTATCAAGAAAAAAGAAGCTTTCTTTTAGGAAAATTAAACAAAAAGATATTTTCAGAAAAATTCAATTTAATAAATGACCCCTTTAATCCCTTAAATTTTAATTTCCCTTTTGATTTTGAGGGTGTTCCAAAAAGAAAAATAGAACTTATAAAAGAAGGAATACCAATAAACCTTGTTTATGATAGAAGAACTGCAAAAAAAGAAGGTAAAGAAGAAGGAGGTAATGCAGTTTCTCCTCCACCACAAAGTTTTCCATTTCCTACTAACATGGAAATGAAGGAAGGAGAAAAAAGCATTGAAAAAATAATTGAAGAAACTGATTATGGAATATATATAACAAGATTTCATTATACAAATGTCGTTCACCCTCTTGAATTTATATTAACAGGAATGACAAGGGATGGAACATTTTTAATTGAAAATGGAAAGATAAAAAAGCCAATAAAAAATTTAAGATTTACTGATAGTTTTATAAGGGTATTTTCTGAGATAGAAGAAATAAGTAAAGAAAGGGAGCTTGTTGGAGGAAATAGTTATGGTTTTAGATTCCCTTTTGGAGTTTTGGCACCTTGTATAAAAGTTAAGTCAATAAAATTTACAAGTGGAACAACATTTTAAGGAGGTTTTATGAAAAAATTTATAGGAGCTTTATGGATAATAATTATAGGATGTGCAGGAGGAAATCCTTATTTAAGACAAGCAAAAATATACGGTTCCCAGAAAAATTTTGAAAGTTTAAAGAATGTATGTGAAGAATGGATAAAAAAAGAACCTACTAATCCAGAAAGCTATCTATGGCTGGGAAGGGCTTATGCTTTTTTGAATAACTATATAGAATCTGCAAAAAATTTTGAAAAGGGATTAAATATGGCAAAGGATAAAAAGGAATATTTAAAGGAATTTCAGGAAATAGCAACTGTATATTTTAATGCGGGCATTGTTTATTCTCAAAAAGATTCAATTGAAAAAGCAATAAAATACTTTAATCTTTCTTATGAAACTGATACAACAAAAGTTGAAGCACTTCTTAACATATCTGGTCTTTATCAGAAAAAAAATGAAATTGAAAATGCGAAAAAATATATAAAAATGGCTTATGAAAAAGGAAAAGAAAATCCAGATATTTTATATTATTATTCACTTTATATAAAAGATGAAGATCCTCTTGAATGTGAAAAAATTGCAAAAAAACTTATTGAAATTGAAAAAAATAATGCGAGAGGTTATTCACTTTTAGGAGAAATTTATATAGGAAAAAAGGATTATAAAAAGGCAGCAGAATTTTATAAAAAAGCATATGAACTTGATACTTTAAATCTTGATAATCTATACAATTATTCTTTTTCTTTACTTCAAGGAGGTGAGGTAAAAGAGGCAATATATAATTTAGAAAATTTAAAATCAAAAAGAACTGATGATGCAAATGTTTATTTTTTACTTGGAAGTGCATATGAAGAGATAAAGGATTTTAAAAATGCTCTTGAAAATTATGATAAGGCAATTTATTATGAACCTGAAAAAATTGATTTTCTAAAGGCAAAGGCAAATATTTTAATTCAAATGGGTAAAAAAGAGGAAGCATACAAAGTTCTTTTAAAAATAAAAGAGATGGAGAAAAAATGAAAAGGGATTTTCTTTCAATTATTGATTTAAATGAAAAAGAAATTTTAATGATTTTAAAGAAGGCTAAAAATTTAAAAAAAAACAAAAAATTTGAAAAAATTTTAAAGGGGAAAATATTTGCCCTTATATTTGAAAAACCTTCTTTAAGAACAAGGGTTTCTTTTGAAGCAGGAATTAAAAAACTCGGTGGTGAAAGCATTTACCTTTCTTCTTCTGACATAAAAATGGGTGAAAGGGAAAGCATTAAGGATATTGCAAAAAATCTTGAAAGATGGGTAGATGGAATAATTGCAAGGGTATATTCACATAAAACACTTGAAATTTTATCTTCTAATTCAAAAATTCCTGTTATAAATGCCTTATCTGATTTAGAACATCCATGCCAAATCCTTGCAGACCTTCAAACAATAGAAGAATTTTCAGGAGATTATAAAGGACCACTCGCATTTATTGGTGATGGAAACAATGTTTGCCATTCATTAATTCTTGCCTTTTCTTTATTGGGAGGAAAAATAAATGTTGCAACACCAAAGGGATACGAGCCAAAGGAAGAAATTTTAAATAAGGCATTTGAAATTTCAAGAAAAACCAAAGCAGAGATAAAAATTACAAATGACCCTTATGAAGCAATTAAGGATGTAAAATTTGTTTATACAGATGTATGGGCATCAATGGGGCAAGAAAATGAAAGAGAAGAAAGAAAAAAGATTTTTAAGGATTATCAAGTTAATATGGATTTAATTAAAAAGGCAAAAGGAAAAGTTTATTTTATGCATTGCTTACCTGCACATAGGGGAGAGGAAGTAACAGATGAAGTTTTAGATAGTGATTTTTCAATTGTTTATGAACAAGCAGAGAATAGATTATGGTCTGAAATGGCTCTTTTTTACCATATTTATTCAAGGAGGAAAAGATGATGGAATATAAAAATTATATAAATGGAAAATGGGTTTCATCAAAAAGTGGGAAATATTTTGAAAATAGGAATCCTGCAAACTGGGATGAAATTATAGGAATTTTTCCACTTTCAACTTCTGATGAAGTTGATGAAGCAGTAAAGGCTGCAAAAAAAGCATTTAAATACTGGGCAAGCGTTCCTGCACCAAAAAGGGGGGAAATTTTAAGAAAAGCAGCAGAAATTCTTATGAAAAGAAAAGAAGAAATTTCAAGAATTTTAACAAGGGAAAATGGAAAAATTTTAAAAGAGGCAAGAGGAGATACTCAAGAAGGAATAGATACTGCCTTTTATGCATTTGGAGAAGGAAGAAGACTTTTTTCCTATACAACTCCTTCTGAACTTCCAAATAAATTTTGTTTAACATTTAGAAGACCAGTTGGTGTC
This sequence comes from uncultured bacterium, assembly GCA_964623395.1. Lineage (GTDB taxonomy): Bacteria > Hydrothermota > Hydrothermia > Hydrothermales > Hydrothermaceae > JBDRZD01. Next base: position 12,135 of record CAZUSI010000033.1, read on the forward strand.
TTTGGAATAATAACTCCATGGAATTTTCCAATAGCTCTTCCTTCTTGGAAAATATTTCCTGCCCTTTTAGCAGGTAATACCGTAGTATTTAAACCCCCAGTTGATGCTCCTCTTTGTGCTTATGAACTTGTAAAAATACTTGAAGAGGCAGGAGTTCCTGAAGGGGTAATAAATCTTGTTTTTGGTTCCGGAAGTGTTGTTGGAGAAGCAATTTTAGCACATCCTGATATTGATGGTATTGCATTTACAGGATCATCAGAAGTTGGGGCAAGAATTGCAGAAGTTGCTGGTAAAACTCTTAAAAAAATATCCCTTGAACTTGGAGGTAAAAATGCACAAATTGTAATGGATGATGCAAATCTTGAACTAGCCCTTGAAGGAGCAATATGGGGAGCATATGCAACAGCAGGTCAAAGATGCACTGCAACTTCAAGAATAATTGTTCATGAAAAAGTTTATGATGAATTTCTTGAAATGTTTTATGAAAGGGCAAAAAATTTAAAAGTTGGTAATGGACTTGATGAAAGTGTGGAAATGGGACCTGTGATAAATGAATCACAGCTTAAAAAAATACATGAATATGTAGAAATTGGTAAAAAAGAAGGAGCAAAATTAATTTTAGGAGGAGAAAGACTTAAAGGAGAAGAATATGATAAGGGATTTTTCTATAAGCCAACAATTTTTACAGATGTTTCACCAAATTCAAGAATTGCACAGGAAGAAATTTTTGGACCTGTTGTTTGTTTTTTTAAAGTAAAAGATATTGATGAGGCAATTGAAGTTTTAAACAATACAAAGTATGGATTATCTTCTTCAATATATACACAAGATATAAATAAGGCAATGAAAGCAATTGAAAAAATTGAGGCAGGAATAACTTATATAAATGGACCAACAATTGGTGCAGAATGCCATCTTCCTTTTGGTGGAGTTAAAAATACAGGTAATGGACATAGGGAAGGTGGATGGACTGTATATGATATATTTACTGAAATTAAAACAGTTTATATAGATTATTCAGGAAAATTACAAAAAGCACAAATAGATACATGGGAAAGTTAGGACCTTTTATTAAAATAAAACCACCAGGAGAAAAAGCAAAAGAATATTTAAAAAGAGATTCAAAATATATTTCTCCTTCATATACAAGAGTTTACCCACTTGTTGCGGAAAGGGGAGAAGGTTGTTGGATATATGATGTTGATGGAAATAAATATCTTGATTTAAATGCGGGAGTTGCAGTATGTGCTCTTGGACATTCAAATCCTGAAATATTAAAGGTTATAGAAGAACAAGCAAAAAAACTAATTCATTATTCTGGAACAGATTTTTATTATCCTCCTGAAATAGATTTAGCAGAAAAACTTGCAGAAATTTCACCTGGGGCAAAAAATAGAAAAGTTTTCTTTTCAAATTCAGGTGCAGAGGCAATTGAATGTGCTATAAAACTTGTAAAGTATCATACAAATAGACCCTATTTAATTTCCTTTTATTCCTCCTTCCATGGAAGAACAATGGGTGCCTTATCCTTAACTGCTTCAAAGGAAATCCAGAGAAAGGGATTTTATTCTTTAATTCCGGGAATATACCATATTTATTATCCTTACTGTTTTAGATGCATATTCAATCTTTCTTATCCTGATTGTAAATTTTATTGTATTGAAATAATTGAAGAAACAATTTTTAGAAAAGTTTTGCCTCCTGAAGAAGTTGCTGCGATATTTTTTGAACCAATACAAGGTGAAGGGGGTTATGTTGTTCCTCCACCAAATTATTTTAAAAAATTAAAGGAAATTGCTGATAAATATGGCATATTACTTGTTGACGACGAAGTTCAAACAGGGATGGGAAGAACTGGTAAATTTTTTGGAATAGAACATTGGGGAATAATTCCTGACATTTTAACGGTTGCAAAAGGTATTGCAGGAGGACTTCCACTTGGTGCCTGTATTGCAAAATCAGGAATAATGAGCTGGAAACCGGGTTCCCATGCCTCAACATTTGGGGGAAATCCTGTTGCATGTAAAGTTGCATTGAAGATAATAGAAATTTTAGAAAATGGCTTACTTGAAAATGTTAGAAAAGTTGGAGAATACCTTTTAAATTTATTAAAGGAAATTGAAAAGAAATATGAAATCATAGGAGATGTGAGGGGAAAAGGACTTATGATAGGAGTGGAAATTGTTAAGGATAAAAAGAGTAAGGAAAGAGATAAAGAGAAAAGGGATAAAATTGTTTATAGATGTTTTGAAAAGGGGATACTTTTGCTTCCTGCGGGTGAAAATTGTATCAGGTTTTGTCCCCCACTTATAATTTCAAAAGATGAAATTGATATTGGAATTGAAATATTTGAGGAAGTTTTAAAAGAAATTTGAAAAAGGTTTTTTTAAATGGAATTTATCCTTATGATGAAAATCTTATCTTAAAATTAATAGATTTTGAAAAGGAAAGAACATCTTATGAAAAAATTCAAGAAGAATTTAGAAAAAATTATGATTTAATATGGGAATTGCAAAAGGATGTAGAATATAAAAGTGATGGACTTTTATCTTGGCATGACCTTTTAAGGCCCTTTTCTGAAATAATTGAAAACACAAAAGTTTTAGGATTAAAAAGATATTTTGAAACAAATTTCTTTTATAGAAAATTATTTTTTGATAAAAAATTAAAAATAAAAGAAAATAAAATAAATGAATGGATTGAAAATTATTTTAAAATTCCAGATGAAAATTCAAAAAGAATTATAATTTTGCCATCTCCTCTTTTATTTCTTGAATTTTCAGAAAATATCAAATTAAAAAGTATATGTGAAATAATGGAAGAAATAATAGATGCAATTTTATCAAAAAGAAAAGGGATTTTGTTTTTTGAAGATCCTGTAATTTTAAAAAGAGACATTTTAAAAGAAGAGAAAGATATTTTAAGAAAATTTTATAAAAAAATTTCTTCAAAAACAGAAGTAATTGTTCAAACATATTTTGGGAAAATTGATAAAGCAATTAATTTTTTATTTTCTCTTGATATAAAAGGAATAGGAATAGATTTTATTAGAAATGAAGTTGAAAAAATTAAGAGTTGGGATAAGGATAAAATACTTGTCGCAGGAATTGTTGATTGTGAAAACTCTTATATAGAAAAAAAAGAAGAAATTGAAAATATTTTAAATAAATTAAGAGAAAAGGTTGAAGAAATTTATCTTTCAGGAAATTGTGATTTTGTTTTTTTACCAAGAAAAATTGCAGATGAAAAATTTAAAATTATTAAAAATTTAGCATGAAACCTTTTTTAACTCATGAAATAGGTTCCCTTGCAAAACCAAATTGGAGAATAAAGGCAATAAAGAATGAAAAATTAGATGAGGAAGATTTAAAGGAAGCAATTAAATGGGCTGAATTTTTAAATTTAAAGAAGGAATCAGAAAAATTATTTTCTATTTTAAATAAAAGAATTAATTTCACAAAAGAAGAGAAAAAAGAAATAATATATTTTTCATCACTTTTTGCCACAAAACTTATTGAAAAAGCAGGTCTTGATTTAGTTTATGATGGTGAACAACATAGGGTTGAAATGTATGAATATCCTGTAAAAAATATAGAAGGATTTGAATTTAAGGGATATGTAAGGAGTTTTGATAACAAATTTTTTAAAAAAGCAGCATGTATAAATTTGCCAAAATTAAAAAACTTTTATCATCTTGAAGAGTTTAAAACAATTTCTTCATTTACAAAAAAGCCTATTAAAATTCCTCTAACAGGAGCATATACAATAATGGATTGGTCCTTTGACGAATATTATATTAAAAATATTTATGAAGAAAATTTTTATAAAAGAAAAAAATTGGCAAGAGAAAAATTTTTGTACGATTTGGCAGAAACAATTATTTATCCAAATTTAAAGAAATTAAAGGAAGAAGGAGCAAAATTTTTGCAAATAGATGAACCAGCAGCAACTTCAAAATCTGATGAAATTGAAATTTTCATAAATTCACTTTTAAAAAGCATTAAAGAACTTTATAAAGACACATTTTTCAGCATTCATATATGTTTTTCAGATTATAAACTTCTTTTCCCCTTTTTAGAAAAAATTCAAGGAATTGTTAAAGAAATCCATTTTGAATACGCAAATAGAGATACAAAGGAAATTGGAAGAGATAAGGAAAAAAGAATAGGTTATAAAATTCTTGATGATTTAAAAAATTTTGATTTTATCATAGGTCTTGGTGTTATTGATGTCCATACAGATTTTATTGAGCCAAAAGAACTTATAAGGGATAGGATTTTATACGCTTATGAAAAAATTAAAGACCCATATAAAATATTTGTTGCACCTGATTGCGGATTAAGAACAAGGAAATGGGAAATTGCATATGAAAAGTTAAAGAATATGGTAGAAGGAAAAGAAATTGCTTTAAAAGAAATTGGATTTTAATATTTAAAAAT
>CAZUSI010000034.1:0-16411 GCA_964623395.1 uncultured bacterium
TAATTGAAAAGCTTTTTGATTTTTATTTATAATAAAATCTTGTAATAAAAAGGAGGGAAAATGAAAGGGATTGAAAAAATAAAAATTTTGGAGCCATTTTTTATAAGGAATCTTTTGCTTTATCCAATTGAAGTGAAAAATGGAAAAGAAATTGATGCCCTTTCACTTGATGAAGCCCTTAAAAATAAACTTGCAAAAATTGAAGAAGTAAATGGAGGGAAAATTAATGAAGTTATTTTTAAAAATCTTTCAGAGGAAAGGGTATTTGCAATTGATGGAGAAGAGATAATAGGGGCACTTCAAAATAGGGTAATAAATAGTGCACTTTTAGCAGAAAGAAAATCAGAATATAGGTTACCCGTTACATGTGTTGAAGAAGGAAGATGGCAGGGAAATAAAAGGGAATTTTTGCCAGGGGAAATAAGTTTTGTAAGTTTAAGAAGTATAATATGTAAAAGTGTGAATAATTCCCTTTATAAAAATAAGGGTTATAGTTCTGACCAATCGTTTGTTTGGAAAAAAATAAGGGAAACAATTGAAAGCTTAAAGGTAAATAGTTTAACACTTTCAATGCATGACACATATAAGGCATATGAGAATGAAATTGAAAAATATATTGAAAATATAGATTTTGATAATTTTAATGGATTTATAGCATTTGCGGGGAAAAAATTTCTATGTATGGATTATTTTTCTTCAAAAAATCTTTTTAATAAATATAAGATAAAAATATTAAAGGGATATTCAATTGATGCAATTTCAAGGAAAAATGAAATAACAGAAATAAAAAGGAAAGAGGAAGTTGAAAAAATTATTTCTGAAATAAAAAAGGGAAAAATAAAAAAGTTTAAGGGAATTGGGATTGGTGATGAAATAAGAATTGAAACAGATAATTTTATAGGAAGGGCATTAGAATATGAAGATGAAATAGTTCATCTTTCAATTTTTGAAAAATGATTTCCTTTTTAAAATTTGATTTCTTTGACTTTATTGATATTTTTATAACTTCTATTCTTATATTTTATTTTTTAAAACTTTTTAAGGGGACAAAAGTTCCCCAAATGATTCTCGGAATAATTTTTATATTTTTAATTGCCCTCTCTGCTTACTTATTTGACCTTGATTCCTTAAAATGGATAATTCAAAATATAAAGACAATAGGACTTATAGCAATAATAATAATATTTCAACCTGAAATAAGGAGGGCTCTTTCCCTTTTCGGAAAATCAAGTTTGGTAAGATTTTTCTTTGAAAAAAAAGAAGAAAAGATTGAAAAGATTGTTGATGAAATTGTAAATGCATCTTTTTTATTAAGGGATAGGGGATTTGGTGCACTAATAGTAATTGAAAGACAAGTTGGTTTAAGAGAATATGTTGAAAAAGGTGGAACATATATAAATGCGTCTCTTTCCTCTTCACTTATAGTTACAATATTTACCCCACCTTCTCCACTTCATGATGGTGCCATAATTATAAAAGGAGATAAAATAATTGCTGCTGGATGTATTCTTCCTCTATCTGAGAATCCTGATATTGATCCATCCTTAGGACTTAGACACAGGGCAGGAATAGGAATTACAGAAGTAACAGATGCAATATGCATAATAGTTTCAGAAGAGAAAAGAGAAGCTTCACTTTCTTTTAATGGGAAACTTTTTAAAAATCTTGACAGAAGGAATTTAAAAGCAAATCTTATATCTCTACTTACCTTTTAGTGATGAATTCAAAAACTTTCTTCTCATAACTTTTAAAATTGCTTGTTTTTTGAAGTGCTGATTCTATTATTCCCTGATAAATTGGGAAAAGTGTTAAAAATCTTAATAAAACATTTGCATATATTTCATCCTTTGGTCTAAAAACATCAATTGGTCCAAAAAATAAAATTAAATCTTCACCTGTTAAATATTTATCAAAAAAATCAACTATTTTTTCAATATCAGTTAAAGGGACATTAAATTCCTTTATTCTTCCAAATACAAATGAATTTAATATAAGTCTTATTAATTCTTCTGTATTTTCATGAAAAACAAGGGCAAATCTTGATTTTTCATATTTACCTGAAATTTTAAAATATGTTCCAATTTCTTCTGGAGAATGTATTTCAAATCTTAAATATATATCAAGGTTTGGTGTGCTTTTTGTATAACCCTCATTTCTTCTTGGCTCTATTCCATAAGCAACATAATTTAATTCACTTTCTTCTGTAAGAAGTGGGGCTACTGAAATTTTTGAATACCAGAAAAGGTCTATACCAATTGCTTTTTCCAAACAATTTAAAACAGGTGCAACAATTTCTTGAACTTTTGGTCTTAAAACTTTTGTGATTAAATTTTTTCTTTTTTCTAAATCAGCAGATTTTAACCCTTCTATTTCTTCCAACAAAATAAAGGGTGTTAATTTTTCATCATACATATCTATATTTTAAAGGAAAAAAAATTAAATTTCAATAATTCATATATTTTTTTCAATAAGAAATTTTTTAATTCTTCTATGCCTTCACCTGTTTTACAGGAAATTAAAAAGGAATTTTCATAATTTTTTATTAAAGATTTTATGAAATTTCTATCAAGAACAAGGTCAATTTTGTTAAAGGCATAAATTCTTGGAATATTTGCTGCATCCATTTCAATAAGTGTTTTTTCCACGACATCCATTTTTTCTATAAAATTCTCTTCAGATACATCAACAACTTCAATAAGAATGTCTGCTTCTTTTATATGGGAAAGTGTTGAACGAAAAGATGCTACAAGTTCAGGAGGAAGACCTTCTATAAATCCAACAGTATCTGTTAAAAGACATGGTAAATTATCCTTTAATTTTATTCTTCTTGTAGTTGTATCAAGTGTTACAAATAAAGCATCCTCAACCTTTAAAGAGGAATTTGTCAATATATTCATAAGGGAAGATTTACCAGCATTTGTATAACCAACAAGAGAAATCTGAATAAAATTTTTTCTTCTCTTTACTCTTTCAATTCTCATTTTTTCAATCCTTTGAAGTTCTTTATTTAAATGCCTTATCCTTTCTAAAATTCTTCTCCTATCAACTTCAAGTTTCTTTTCACCAGGACCTCTTGTTCCTATACCTCCACCAAGTCGTGAAAGTTCTTTTCCTTTTCCTTTAAGTTGTGTCAATCTATATTTTAATTGGGCAAGTTCAACCTGAATTTTTGCTTCTGCAGTTCTTGCATGCTGTGCAAATATATCCATTATAAGTTCTGTTCTATCCACAACTTTTACGCCAAGTTCTTCTTCTAAATTTCTATGATATTTTCCCTGTAAAGGTCTATCAAATATTATTGCATCAATAGAATTCTCTTCAATAAAATTTTTTATTTCTTCTACTTTTCCCTTTCCTATATAAAATTTTGGGTCAGGACTCTCCCTTATTTGATATATTTTTCCAACGACTTCACATCCTGCTGTTTTTGCAAGTGATTCAAGTTCTTCCAATCTTGACTTAATTTTTTCTTTTTCTGAATTTTTTATAAGGGAAACAAGAAGAACTCTTTCACGAAGAGTGAGCAACTTGAATTTCCCCTTTATAATCTTTATCTAAATATTTTATATCAAATAAATTTTTTATAACTTCATCAACATGCTTAACAAATATGAATTTTATCCCTTCCTTTAAATTTGACTTCATTTTTTCAATTTCTGCCCTATTTTCTTCAGGTATTATTACTCTTTTAATACCTGCCCTTTTTGCTGCACTTATTTTCTCAGGAACACCACCTATTTTTAAAACCTCACCTGTTAATGTTATCTCTCCAGTCAATGCAATGTCAGAAGGGAAATTAGAGTTTTTTAAAGAAGAAATCATTGCACATATTATCGCAAGTCCAGCAGAAGGACCATCCTTTGGTATGCTTCCCTCTGGTATATGAAGATGTAAATCCCTTTTTTCATAAAATTTTTCATCTATTCCAAGTAAGTTTGCCCTTGACCTTACATAACTTAAAGCAGTTTTTGCAGATTCACAAAGAACTTCACCAAGTTTTCCTGTTAAAATTAAATTTCCTTTACCAGGTAAATTTAAAACTTCTACCCTTAAAATTTCTCCCCCTGTTTCTGTCCAGGCAAGAGCATATACAACACCAGGAGGAAGTTCTTTATCGCTTTCTTTTTTAACATATTCTTTTGGACCAAGATATTTTGAAATATTATTTAAATTTATATATGTTTTCTTATTTTTTTCTACATAATTTTTTGCTGAAATCCTTACAAGTTTATTTAATCTCCTTTCAAGTTCCCTAACTCCTGATTCTCTTGTATAACTTCTTATAATTTCATATATTGCTTCATCTGAAATTTTAAAACAATCTTCCTTTAAACCACTTTCATCTAAAAGTTTTGGAATTAAATGCCTTTTTGCAATATAAAATTTTTCAACATCAAGGTATCCTGGCAACCTTATTATTTCCATTCTATCTCTTAGGGCAAGTGGTATTGTATAAGTTGTATTTGCAGTTGTTATGAAAAGAACTTCTGAAAGGTCAAATTCTGTTTCAAGGTAATTATCCTGAAAATGCTTATTAACTTCAGGATCAAGAACTTCCATTAAAGCAGCATAAGGGTCACCTCTAAAATCCATACCAACTTTATCTATTTCATCCAATAAAAAAACAGGATTTTTTGAACCAGCCTTTCTTATACCCTGTATTATTCTCCCTGGAAGAGCACCAACATATGTTCTTCTATGTCCCCTTATTTCAGCCTCATCCCTTATTCCACCAAGAGACATCCTAACAAATTTTCTTCCAAGTGCTCTTGCAATTGACTTTGCAAGTGATGTTTTACCAACTCCTGGTGGACCAACAAAACAAAGGATTTGTCCCCTTAATTTTCCCTTAAGTTTTAAAACTGCAAGATATTCAAGAATTCTTGCCTTTGGCTCTTCAAGACCATAGTGGTCTTCATCAAGAATCTTTTTAACATTTTCTAAATCAAGATTATCCCTTGTTCTTTTATTCCATGGTAAATTAATTAGCCAATCAAGATATGTTCTTATAACTGTTGCTTCAGGAGAAAAGGCAGGTGTTTTCATTAGCCTATTTAACTCATGTCTTGCCTTTTCTTCAACATCTTTTGGCATATTTGCTTTTTTTATTGCTTCCATATACTGAGTAAATTCATCCGGCTCTTCATAACCAAGTTCTTTCTGAATTTGCCTTATCTGTTCAGCAAGAAATACCTGCTTTTGCCCTTTCCTTATTTCCTCCTTAACCCTTTCCTCTATTTTTTCTTTTATTTTTCTAAATTCCAATTCTTGAACAAGGATTTTATGAAGAGATTTTAAAAAACTTAATGTATCCTTTTCTTCAAGTAATTTTTGCTTTTCACTAACAGGGATAGGAACATTACTTGCTATTATGAAAGCAATATCAATTTTGTTTTCGCTTATAATTAAAGAGGGAATAAGTTCTTCTGGAACAATCTTTTCTATTTTTAAAAGTTCTTTAAATACATCTTTTATCATTCTTATATAAAGATTTTCTTCAGAAGGAGAAGAGGGCTCAAAAGGATATTCTTCATATTCCACTAAGAAGTAAAAGTCATCATCACTTCCTTCCTTAATTAAATTTTTTACCTTTATCCTTTCTTTTCCATGAGCAATGCATTTTATCATTCCATCAGGAGTTTCAATATGCTGAACTATTTTTCCAATACATCCTATTTCATAAAGATTTTCTTTTTCAGGAATTTCAATAGTAGGATTTTTTTGTGTAAGGAAAATAATCTCACCATTTTCTTTTAAAGCTTTATAAAAGGCATTTTTTGAAAATTTCCTTGCTATGACAAGAGGTAATAAAGAATTAGGAAATAAAATTGCTTCTCTTAATGGAACAAGAAATTTTTTCATCAGTAGCTTCTTTCAATTGATTCAAGATAACTCTTTAATTTTAAACTTCTAATAGGATGCTTTAATTTTTTAAGAGCCTTAACCTCTATTTGTCTTATTCTTTCTCTTGTAACACCAAAAATCCTTCCAACTTGCTCAAGTGTCATTGGTGGATAATTTCCAAGTCCAAACCTTAATCTTATAACCTTTTCTTCCCTTTTTGAAAGTGTAGATAAAATTTCATCTATTTTTTCTTTTAAAAGTCCCTCCCTTGCAATTTGAAGAGGTGTTTTTGTAAATTCATCAGCAAGCAAATCACCAAAAACCCCTTCTTTATTTTTACCTATTGGTTTATCTATTGAAAGAGGTTGGAAAGAAACCTCAAATGCTTGTTTTACTTTACTTATAGGCAATCCCATCTCCTGCGCTATTTCTTCAATTTTTGGTTCCCTTCCGTATCTTTGCATGAGTTCTCTTGAGGTCTTTGAAATCTTTGATATTGTTTCAAGCATATGAACAGGAACTCTTATTGTTCTTGAAGTATCAGCAATTGCCCTTGTTATTGACTGTTTTATCCACCAGGTTGCATATGTGGAGAATTTAAATCCCTTTTTATAATCAAATTTTTCAACCGCCTTTATTAATCCAGAATTTCCTTCCTGAATTAAATCCATAAATTCAACACCTCTATTTAAGAATTTTTTAGCAATTCCTATAACAAGTCTTACATTGCTTTCAACCATTTCTGATTTTGCCTTTTGATAGGTCTCAATAACCTCCGAAACCCCTTTTAGCCAAGAAGAAGCATCTTTGTAAGAAAGTCCTATGAATGTGGCATAATAGTTTAATGGTTCTAAGGATTCCAATTGATTTTTTATATTTATTATCTCTTTCTTTATTTCTTTATTTTTTATTGATTTCTCAATTCTTTTAAAAATCTCTTTTATTTTTTCCATACTTTTTTTAAGTTCTTCACCACTTTTTGGTCTTAAAACCATTTCATCTAACTTTTTTTCAAATTCCATTAATCTCTTTTTTAAACTTCCATCCTTTAATAAATTTTTAACAGTTTGAACCCTATCTTTTAAATTCTCATAATTTTTATAATAGGTTTCAAAATTTTGAATTTCGTTTTTGAGGTCTTCAATTATTTTCATAACAAATGAAAATTGGGGTCTTATTTTCTGAATTGCTTTTATTAATTTATTCATTTCTCTATGAGAAAGATCTGTTATAAGCCTTATTTTTTTACCAAAAATATCGTTATAGATTTTTTTGAGTTTTTTAATTCCCTCATAAACCCTCTTTTTCTCTTCTTTATTTTTTTCCTTTGATGTCCAGTAATTTGAATCAACAAGGATAATTTCTTCTATCTGCATTTTCCCTTCTTCTATTTTTTCAAGACAATTCATAAACCTATCTATTCCATATTTTGTTGAAAAAAGAAGAAGTTCAAGTTTTTCTTTTGACTCTTGAATCCTTTTAGAAATTTCAATCTCTTCTTCCTTTTTAAGAAGTTTTAAAAAACCTATTTGTTTTAAATAAGTTTTTGCAGGGTCATCTTTTATTCTGATTGCACTATCTTCATCTTCAAAAGGTAAAGAAACCTCATCTTTTTCTTCCTTACCTTGGTATACTTCTATACCTTTTTCAAAAAGTGCAACCATTATATCTTCTATAACTTCTGGAGGAAAAGAAGAAGTTGCCTCTATAAGGTCCTCATAACTTATTTTCCCTTCTTTTTTTGCCTTGTTTATTAATTCATGAAGAACCTCCTCCTTTTGATCCATCATATTTTCTATTTTTTCTTTTTTTCTCTTACCCATATTTACCCCCATTTATATTTCTATAAAATACTTTAATTTTTAAAATTTTTCAACTCCTTTATTTCCTTCAAAACTTCATCAACCCTTTCTTTATTTCCTTCTCTCTCATATTTTTCTAAAAGCTCATATAAGTTCTTGAGCTTCTTTTTTCTCTTATTTTCAATTAATTTTTTATAAGCATCATACCAACTACCCCTTGGACTTTCACGAGTTTTTATTAAATTTGAAATTAGAATCCCCCTTTCACCTTCTTCAAGTTCGTTTAAAGTATCATTAAAACCAAAACCCCTTTTTATTTTATCAACTACTTTTTTTAAAACAGGAGAATCAAAATCTTCTGGTTCAAATTCTCTTATTATTTCCTTGAATTTCTCACCTGCTTCTAAAAGATGAAGGAAAGTAATAATTTCTGGTAAAACTTTTTTCTCTTTTCTTACTTTCAAAGTTTTTAAAGTTTCCATTCTTGATTTAATGGCACTTAAAGGTATGGTATAAAAAGAGGAAAGTCTCCCTATGTATATCTCTTTTTCAACTTCATCAGGTATTTGAGAAAGAAATTCAAGAATTTTTTCAATATTTCTTCTTACAAAAGATGGGTCCTCAGAAGGTCTTAAATAAAATTCAAAAAAATCTTTTGAGTTCTCTATTTTTTCTTTCAAAACTTCCCTACCATATTTATCAATGAATTCATCAGGGTCCTTTACTTCTTCAATTTGAGTTATTTTTGGTTTTAAAGAATATTTCAAACTAACTGCTATTCCTCTTTCCATTGCTGCTTTACCTGATTCATCGTTATCAAAAAGTAAAAATATGTTCTTTGTATATCTTGAAATAATCTGGCAATGTCCTTCTGTTAAACTTGTTCCAAGTGGTGCAACAGCACATCTTATACCTTCTTGATATAGTTTGATTAAATCCATATATCCTTCAACGACTATTGCTCTATCCTCTTTTTTAATATTGTCTTTTGTAAGCCATAATCCATATAAAATCTTTGACTTGTTAAAATAAGGGCTTTCTTTTGAATTTAAATATTTTGGTTCCTCATTTTTCCATGGGAATGTTCTTGCCCCAAAACCAACGCATGTTCCTGAAACATTATATATGGGGAATATTATTCTCTCTCTAAAAAAATCTTTTAATAAATTCCCTTCACCTTCAGTAATAAGACCTGCTTCCATTAAAAGGGATGGGTCAATTCCTCTTTTTCTTGCCTCCTTTAAAATTCTATCAGGATCGCCTGTTGCAATTCCAATTTCAAAATTTCTTATTGTTCCAATATTCAAATTTCTTTCCTTTAAATAATTTCTTATCTCTTCACCTTCAGAACTTAAAAGTAAATTATGATAAAAATCCTTTGCCCATTTTATCACTTCAAGAACTTTTGCCTTTCTTTCAGAAACTTTCCTCGGTGTAAATTCAATTCCTGCTTTTTGCGAAAGTTTTTTTAAAGCATCAATAAATGTTATACCTTCTATTTCCATAATAAATTGAATTAAATTTCCTGATTTTCCACAACCAAAACAATGAAAAAGACCCCTTTCAGGGTCAAAAGAGAAAGAAGGATTTTTATCAGGATGAAATGGGCATAAACCAATATAATTTTTACCAGATTTTTTTAAAGTTAGATATTCAGATACAACATCAATTGGTGATAATCTTGAAATTATTTCATCAATTTCAATCATTTTTGAACCTTATAACTGTTACACCGTATCCACCCTCACTATAAGAGGGATGAAAAAATTCTTTAACAAATTTTAATTTTTTTAAATAATCCCATACAAGTAGCTTAAGAACACCATCACCAATTCCATGAATTATTCTCACCTCTTCTGCTCCTTTTGAATATGTCTCATATATAAATTTCTCAATTTCTTCTAAGGCATCTTCTTTTTTAAGACCCCTTATTGATAACGAATAACTTTTTATTGAAGGAATAAATGTAATGCTTTCCCTTTTTTCCTCCTTTTTTACTTCTTTTTCTAAGGGAGAAAGTTTTTCTTTTGGAACCCATAATTTTAAATCACCAACTTTCAAAAAAACATTGTTATCTTGAACTTCTATAACTTCACCAGGGCTTTCAAATCCATCTATTTTATAAAATTCGCCTATTTTAATTTCTTTTGGCAATTTATCTTCTAAAATTTTTTTGTAATAAACAATTTTTTCTTTTGCTTCACGAGCTTTTTTTGTACTTCTTTCTCTCTTAATTTCTTTTATAATTTCTTCAATCTCCTTCTCCATTTTTGAAATTCTTTCCCTCATTTCCTTTTTCATTCTTTCCTTTTCTTCTTTTATTTCCTTTTCCTTTTCTTCACAGAATTTTTTATATTCAATTTCCATCTTTTCCATTTTTTCTTTCATCTCTTTTAATATTTCCCCTATATTAAGAGTATATTTTCTTGCTCTATCAACAATTTCTTTATCTATTCCAATTTTCTCAGCAATTTCAAAAGCATAACTTTCTTCAAATGTATCCATAGAAATTTTGTAAGTTGGTGTTTTTTTAATTTTATCAAATCCAAAGGAAACATTCCTTATCCTTTTATCATTTTCTTTTTCAACAAATATTTTTATTCCATTTAAATGGGTAACAAAAAAAGATTTTATTCCTTTATTTAAAAGTTCTTTTATTATTGAAAAACCAAGAGCAGAACCTTCTTCAGGATCTGTATTCGCCATATATTCATCAACAAGAAGAATTATATCCTTTTCATCCTTTTTAATTATTTCATTAAATGCCTTTAAATGAGAGGTAAAATTTGATTCACCTTCTTCTATTTTTCCTTCAATCTCAAAACCTATCCCATATACTTTTTTAGGTAAATAAAAATGAGAATTAGGTAAAGAAGGGACAGGTATTCCAAATTGGAGCATCTTTATTATTATACCCATTGTTTTTAAAAAAACTGTTTTGCCTCCTCCATTTGGACCTGAAATTACAAATATATCAACATCCTCTGTTAAATCAAAATTATAAGGAACAACTTCTTTTTTTGAGAGTAAAAGAAGTGGATGGCAAACTCCCCTCAATCTAAAAAATTTACTTTTACTATATAAAGGTTTTTCTCCATTTATAATTTTTGAAAATAGAATTTTTGCATTTAAAAGATCAATTTCTCCAAGATCCTCATAAATTCTTTTAATAGAACTCATATTTCCCCATAAAATTTCAGAAAGTTTTATACATATTTTTTCTATTTCTTCTTTCTCCTTCTCTTCTATTTCTTTATATAAATTTTGAATTTCAATTGATTCAAAGGGTTCCACATAAGCGGAAAGTCCTTTTCTTGAATATCCATGAACAACACCAAATTTTTTTGCAACTGAATGGTCTAAAAGAATTGTAAATCTACCTTCCCTTAATCTTATTTCATCATCTTTAAGAAATCCTGAATCTTTAATTTCTTCAATTTTATTTTTTAAAATTCCAAATATTTTATTTATAAGTTTTTTCTTCTCATTTCTTATGCTATAAAGCTCGCTTGTTGCCTCATCCCTTATTTCACCCTTTTCATCAAAAACTCTATTAAGTTCTTTAAAAACTTTTAAAATATCATCATATTCTTTAAAAAATCTTTCTCTTAAAAATTCACTTTTATCTATTTCTTTTTTAATCCTTTCTATTCCCTTAAAGAAAATTAAAAATTTAAAGAGTTCAGAGGGTAAGAATATTTTTTCCTTTAAAAGTTCCTTTTCAAAATTTGATAGATCTAGAAATTCAAAAGGAATTTCCCCCTCCTCTTTTATTTTTTTTAATTCTTCTATTTTTAAAAATTCTTCATCTATCTCTTCTATATTTTCAAATTCTCTTATATTTTTTAATTTTTCTTTTCCGGGATAAGTAAAAAGATTTTTATCTATTATCTCAAATACCTTTTCTATTTCAAAATTATAATTCATTTTTTCATTTTTTTTAAAAGCTTTCTCCTTGCTATTGCTAAAAGTCTTTTCCTTCTCTCAGATGGTTTTTCATAAAACTCAACTCTTTTAACTTCCTGTAAAATTTTATCTTGCATAACAACTTTTCTGAATCTTTTTAAAAGGGAATCAAAGCTTTCACCTTCTTTTAATTTTACTCCTGACATTTTTATCACCTCCTTTCATTTTTTATCCGGGTGGCCATTTCATAACCCTACCACCCAGTAAGTGAAAATGAATATGAAAAATGCTTTGTCCTGCATTTGCTCCATCATTTATAACTATTCTAAAACCATCATGAAGTTTTTCCTTCAATGCTATATCTTTTGCAATTTTTAATAAATAACCAAGAATATCAATGTCTTCACATTCCCTTAATGAAGGAATATGTTTTCTTGGTAAAATTAATATATGAGTTGGTGCTTGTGGATTTATATCCCTTATTGCAACACATTTTTCATCCTCATAAACTATTTCAGATTCAATTTCCTTATTTATTATTTTACAAAATAAACATTCCATTTTAAATCTCCTTTTTTAAAAACATTAAAATTCCAAGACCAATTAAACTCGCAGTTTCTGATTTCATAATCCTTTTGCCCATCTTAACTCTTAAAAAACCTTCTTTTTCAAATTCTCCCTTTTCTTCTTTTGTAAAACTACCTTCTGGTCCAACTGCTATTAAAAATTTATTCCCTTCCCCTATCTCATGAAAAGAATTTTCACCTTCTTCATCAAACAAAATTTTAATATCAAAATCCTTTACTTCTTTAAAAAATTCTTTTAAAGAAATTGGTCCATTTATATATGGTAAAATGCTTCTTCTTGATTGTTTCATTGCATTTAATACTATTTTTCTCCATCTATCTATTTTTAATCCTTTTGGATTTGGAATTGTTCTTTCAGAAATGATTGGATAAAAACCTCTTATACCAAGTTCTGTCCCCTTTTCAAAAATTATATCCATTTTATCCTCATTTTTTAAAACACTTATTCCCAGTGCAAAAAAATTTTTTGTTTCATTTGGTTTTTCTAATTTTTCCAAAATGATTCCATGGGCTTTACTATCTTCAATCTTTTCAATTTTTACAACATAATCATTACCTTTACCATCAACAACATGAACAATATCATCTTTTTTCTTTCTTAAAACCTTGTGAAGATGAAGATACTCATCCCCTTCTATTATCACCCTATTTTTATATATTAAATCAGGTGGAACATAAAAATATCTTTCTTCCATATTATTCAAATATTTCTTTTGCCTCTTTTCTTACCTTTTCAATTTTTAATATTTCTTTATAATATTTTTCTTCTTCATTTGTAATTTTTTCAGGTATTTTAACATCAATTTCTATGTAAAGATCACCGTATCCACCACTTATTTTTGGCATTCCTTCACCTTTTATTTTTATTTTTGAACCAATTTTACTTTGTTTTGGAATATCAACCCTTATTTCTTTTCCACTTAAATGCTTTATATATATTTTATCACCGAGAATAATTTGAGAAGGAGTTAAATAAATTTTTGCAAATAAATTTTCCCCTTCCCTTTTAAAAAATTTATGTTCTTTTTCTTTTATATAAACAATTATATCACCTTTTGCCCCCCCTCTTATTCCTGCATTCCCTTCCCCTTTTAAATTAATATAATTTCCTTCTTTTACACCTTTTGGAATATTTATCTTTATTGTCTTTTCCGTTTCTACTCTTCCTTCTCCTTTACAAATTGGACATGGTGAAGATAAGATTTCGCCTCTTCCATAACATGTTGGACATGTTGATCTTTGAATAAATTGTCCAAAAAATGAACTCGTTATTTTTTCAACCATTCCTTTCCCTTTACAAGTAGGACATATCTTCCATCCTTCCCCTTTCTCTCCTTTACCAGAACATTCAGAACATACTTCATATTTTCTAACTTTTATAACCTTTTGCGTTCCATTATAAATTTCTTCAAGTGATAAAGGAACATAAACCCTTAAATCTTCTCCAGGATAACTTCTTAACCTTTCCTCTTTTCTTTCCCTTCTTCCTTTTCTACCAAAAAATGCATCAAATATATCTTCACCAAATGTAAATCTTTCAAAGAAACTTCTTAAATCACCAAATATATCTTCAAGGTCATCAAAATGTGTGAAGTCATGCCATGTAAATCCACCTTCTCTAAATGCACCTTTTAGACCTTCATGTCCATATCTATCATATAAGGCACGTTTCTCTGGATCCATTAAAACCTCATACGCTTCCGATATTTCTCTAAATTTTTCTTCTGCCTCTTTTTTATTATTTGGATTTCTATCAGGATGATACTTTAAAGCAAGTTTTCTATATGCTTTCTTTATTTCTTCTTCTGTTGCATTACGAGGAACACCTAAGATTTCATAATAATCTTTTTTCTCCTTCACCAATCCCTTTCACCCCCTTACTCTACAACTTCATAATCAGCATCAACTGCTTTACCTTTTTTCTCTTTTCCTTTTTCTTCCTCTTTTGTCTTTGTTTCCTCATATCCTCTTTGTCTTCCATAAACATCCTCTGTTGCCTTATACCATGCTTCTTGAAGTGCTTGAAGTTTACTCCTTATTTCATTAGCATTTTCAGAATTCATAACCTTTCTTAAATCTTCTATTTTCCTTTTAACATCTTCAAGTTTTTCAGGAGGAATTCTTGAGGAAATATCCTTTAAAGTTTTTTCAACAGTATAAATAAAACCATCAGCCTGATTTCTTAAATCAATAATTTCTTTCTTCTTCCTATCTTCCTCTGCATAAAGTTCTGCCTCTTTTATCATCCTTTGTATTTCTTCTTCAGTAAGACCTGATGATGAATGAACTCTTATTTTCTGTTCTTTATTTGTTGCAAGGTCCCTTGCAGAAACATGCAGTATTCCATCAGAATCTATTTCAAATGTAACTTCAATCTGTGGAACACCTCTTGGTGCCGGTGGAATTCCATATAGTTCAAATCTTGCAAGGGATCTATTATCTTTTGCAAGTGGTCTTTCACCTTGAAGAACATGAATTGTAACAGCAGTTTGATTGTCTTGAGCAGTTGTAAATATTTCTGATTTTCTTGTTGGAATTGTTGTATTCCTTGGAACTAAAACTGTCATAATTCCACCAAGTGTTTCAACACCTAAGGAAAGAGGAGTAACATCTAAAAGAACAATATCTTTTTTAACTTCTCCAACAAGTATTCCTGCCTGAATTGCAGCACCCATTGCAACAACTTCGTCAGGATTCACACCTTTATGGGGTTCTTTTCCAAAAAATTCCCTTACATATTTTTGGACAAGTGGCATTCTTGTTTGACCACCTACAAGGATAACTTCATCAATATCCTTTGGTGCAAGTTTTGCATCTTCAAGACATCTTCTACATATTTCTATACTTCTTTCTATTAAACTCTGAGACATTGCTTCAAGGCGAGCTCTTGTTAATATCCTTTCAAGATGCTTTGGTCCTGATGAATCAGATGCAATGAAGGGTAAAGAAATTGTTGTTTCCATTAAAGTTGAAAGTTCTATTTTTGCCTTTTCGGCAGCTTCCTTTAATCTTTGAAGTGCTGCCCTATCCTTTCTTAAATCAATTCCTGTTTCTTCCTTAAATTCCTCTATTAACCATTCCATTATCCTTTGATCTATATCATCACCACCTAAGTGGGTATCTCCATTTGTTGCAATAACTTCAAAGACTCCTTCTTCTGATATTTCAAGTATTGAAATATCAAATGTTCCTCCACCAAGGTCATAAACTGCTATCTTTGCATTCTTTTTCTTTTCAAGACCATATGCAAGTGCTGCTGCTGTTGGCTCATTTATAATCCTTAAAACTTCAAGTCCTGCTATTCTACCTGCGTCCTTTGTTGCTTGCCTCTGTGCATCATTGAAATAAGCAGGAACAGTTATAACTGCTTGTGTGATTTTTTCTCCAAGATAACTTTCAGCACTCTCCTTCAAATATCTTAATATGAATGCTGATATTTCAGGTGGTGAATAAATTTTTCCCCTAATCTCAACTCTTGCATCATCATGGGGTCCCCTTATAACTTTATATGGAACCCTCTTTATCTCTTCCAAAACCTCTTCATATCTTCTTCCCATAAATCTTTTAATTGAAAAAACCGTATTTTCAGCATTTGTAATTGCCTGTCTTTTTGCAACAGCACCAACAATTATTTCTCCTGTTTCTTTAAAGGCAACAACTGAAGGTGTTGTTCTGCTTCCTTCTTTATTGGGTATAACCTTTGGCTCATCACCTTCCATAATTGCAATAACTGAAAAAGTTGTTCCAAGATCTATTCCAACTGCTTTAGCCATTTTCATCACCTCCTTCTTTTTTTATTTTTTTACAAACTATAACCTTAGCAGGTCTTAATAATATTCCCTTATAATAATAACCTTTCTCAATCTCATCTAAAATTATCCCCTCTTCCTTATCTTCACTATAAATAGCACTAATTGCTTCATGCTTTGAAGGATCAAATTTCTCACCTAAGGAAGAAAATTGTTTAACTCCCTCCTTTTCAAGAATACTTAAAAATTGCTTATAAATCATTTCTATACCTTTTTTTATACTATTAACATTATTATCATTAATTTCAACTAACATTGCCCTTTCAAAATTGTCTAATATAGGAAGAAATTTTAAAATTGTTTCACCTTTCACAAAATCTTTTATATTTTCAATTTCTTCGTCTTTCCTTTTCTTAAAATTTTTAAAATCTGCCAATAATCTTAAACAATATTCCTTGTATTCCTTATTTTCTTCCAAAATTTTTAAAAATTCCTTTCTTAAATTTTCAACTTTCATAATTTA